>NC_019760.1:0-60000 GCF_000317515.1 Allocoleopsis franciscana PCC 7113
GAATGTTTCCGTTGGGTAAAAAAAGCTGTTGTGGTTGGTCGAAATGAAGATTCCCTATTTCACGCCCAGGCATTGGGGTGGTCATTCCGCCCCAATAGTTCATTGCAATAGCGTATAGCCTCAAACAAGCCCCCTGTAGACCATCCAAACAGGAGTTGATGCCGTTCCTTTTCTTTTTCGACCCAATTGTCTTCAAGGCAGACTCGAAACCATCCTTCTGGCTTGCGAACTCCATCGCGGTTATTCAAGAAGTAGTTGATCGCTTCGAGGACTTCTTGGAACGAAAAGTGATGTAGGAATTGGGCGTCTTTGGGTAAGTAGTAAATGCCGGCTTTTTGACAAGCTTCTAATTTTTGTGCAAATTCCTGTTCTTGAACGTCTTCTAAATCTAAATCTAGAAATGTTGTTGTTGTTATAACCTCGTTTTTTACTGACTCAGGGTTTGAGGGGTCTAAATTGGGAATTAATTGGTGGCTGCAATATTGTTCTTTTCTGCGGACGGCGAAAAGGGGGGGGGACGAGTACGCGAATGGGTTCTAGCGTCCACTTCCAGACGTAGGGAGTGTAGCTTTTGGCGTTGGTGAGGACGCCTTTTTCCCTCAGTTGAGCCGCTGCGCTTTTGACGGTTTTGCGGTCGTGGGGAAAGCCGCGTGTGCGTTTGACCCATTTGTTGAAGTCGCGCAGGTCGATGGTTTCATGATTGCCTTCGGGCATTTCGTCGAGTAGCCATTGCCAGAGTTCTCTGGCGGTGGGGGTGAGTCGATTTTGTACGCTGAATTTGTTGTGTTTTCTTGTCCAGTTGAAAGAATTCATTTGAGAAAGTGCAATGGGTGAAAAATCTTGTTCCCCCGCAATTTATCGGGAGGCTACGGTCTTGTCCCCCCCTTTTTTAAGGGGGGCTAGGGGGGATCTCCACGTCTGTCCTCTTGTCAGTCGGTAAAAGGTTTAATTTGACTTCTTTAAGGGAGTTGGTGTGGCGGACGAAAGGTGTTCGATCCCCCTAAATCCCCCTTAAAAAGGGGGACTTTCAGGAGTTCAATTCCCCCCCCCTTTGTTAAGGATGAGAGGGAGGGGATGAGGTCACATCCACGTCACGCACCCATGCCAAAGTTTCCTACTGGGAGGCAGGGTTATTGCAGAGATGGATAAATTGAGCTGTTTTACTCCCTGAATTTCGCTGGGAAATAGTCCGTGTTGTGTCGGGGTGGACTTGTTTTATTCGGTAGATTTTTGGGTTTGATCCAATCGGCTGGAAGGCTTACGAAATGGTTGTTGTGTCTATTTTTTGACACCATAAATAGGCTCCTTTCATGGTTGTTACATGGGAGGGGTAGTCGTCCTGAGTAGGTGGTCTCAACACCTATCCGGGGCGCGTTATTTGTTTTGTTGGGTTGATTTTACATCAACTGGGGGGAAATGGGGGAATGGGGTGCGATCGGGTTCCGACGTAAAGTAACTTTACTCACATCTTGCACCAGTCGCATTACCCGCCAGGGAATTAATTCCCTGGCTAATAGATCAAGTCCTCTTAAGAGGACTAAAAGCTTACCAAGTATTTCAGTCCATTTTAATGGACTTGATCTATTAGCCCGGAACTTAAGTTCCGGGCGGGTGAAAGTTGGCAAATCTCTTTCCTCTATCTTTATTTATTCTCAGGCGGGTCGGGTTCATAGGTTGGTAATCTCCGAATCAACGCTCTAATAATCTGAGTTTGATTCTTCCCCCGTTTTTGGGCATAGGTTAATAAGGCATCAAACTCTTTCTGCGAAACCCTAAAACTCAAAACACGCTTTCTTTTAGCGCGTTCTTTTTTAAACTCTTCCGGTGAAAGAGCCACAAAAGTTGCCGATTCAATTGTCCAATTCCACCCTTGACGCAGGACATTTAACTTCCAAAATTGCCCAAGCGCTTCACTTGGCAAACTTCCCACAAGGGTTAAGGTAAATGTTAACTCCTCTCCTTTGGGTGGGGCTTCATTTCGTTTAATTAATATCGTGACTTCTTGGTCTTTAATACTTGCCACCTGTCCCACGATACGGAACCTATTGACTCCCTTCCGCTTCAAGTCTTGAATGGTTTGTGCTGCGCTTTTCAACTTAGCTAACTGTACCAAAGGCGGATTAATTCGTGGGTAGCACTTCCAAACTTGAGCCACTTTCAGAAAATCCCGATTGGCTCGGAGTTGGGTAGCGACCTCATTAGTAATTTGGGCGGGAATCTTCAGACCATCATCTGTTAGTAAAGTCCCCTGAAGGAAGTTTTGGGGACTGGGTCGATAGATACCACAGATTTTGCCTCTCGCACTATAAATTACGGGGTCATCATGTGGTTTGGTTTTTTCCATATCGACGCGGGAAAAGGCCATAGCAGGAGCAGTGTACAAGAACAGCACGGTGAGATACGCCGCTATACCAATTCTCGGTGTTAATGGGAAGGAATACTCAGATCTTGCACCAAGCCCTGGCGATTAGAAATCGCGGCTATACAAACCAAGTCGGCCTCCGGAGCTTTAGTGAGGACGGACTCAAGGAAAATTAAGGATTGTCATCAACAAGGACAAGCAATCCATTACGTAGGGCAACGGATACTTGGTTCACTAAATGCTCTTGTTGATAATTCAGGGACTCTTCAAAACACAATAATATTAACCAACGCTGCTCGCTTTTTGTAATTTCCCCAGAGGCAAGAATTTGCTCAAGAGTCTGCTCGATGTTGAGTGGCTTTAGAGTAGCTTGGGCTGACATCGCGATATGCAGAATATCAATATATTTAATATTGGAGAAAAGACAGTGGCAGGGTTGCGATCGCAAAGCCAACGAATCGGTGATCGTTTCTGTCTTTTCGAGTAATACAAGTCACATTGAGCCTCATCCGGAATGAGGCGAGAGCTGTTATTTTTGTGGGATGAATAGAAAGAAGAGCATCAACGCGGTAGATACCGAGAACTGCTATCGCTAGGTCTAGCGTGGAGATAACGTCCAGTTGTTTGTAGATTCCGGTGTCCGAGAGTAGCCTGGACTAAATGAATGGGTGCTCCTCGTTCAAGGCTGTGGGAGGCGTGAGCGTGTCTGAGCCATTGTGGGCTAACATTCCCTGGAATCTCGGCTTTTTTAGCCACCCTAGTCACTAATTCATTGACCTCAGAACGAACCAGTTTTCTACCAGATCTCTGGGACTTAAACACGGGAGTATCAAGAGAATCTGATGCTCGAAGTTTCATTAAATCAGCCCACAGTTGAGGCGTCAGCAGCACAACACGGGTCTTATTTCCCTTGCCAAGAATTCGTACCTGTCCCGCATCGTCACGGGGTTGTAGGTTCTTCCAGATCAATCCGACAAGTTCTGATACCCGACATCCAGATTCGTAGAGGAACCTCAGCAGTATGCGATCGCGTCCTGGTGAGGCAGCACCAATGAGTCGCAGCACTTGAGACTCGGAGAGAATTCGCTCAGCTAGACTGTTGTCCAGCTTGGGCAGTTTTAAAGGCGCACCAGCATTGATGGACAGATAGCCAATCATAACGCCATAGCTAAGCAGCGATTTGACGGCGCTCAACTTGCGGTTGACAGTAGCGGGTGCACGTCCTTGCTGCTTCAGAGCATCTGAGTAGAACATTAGGTCATTGAGGACAACCTTAGAAAGGGGTTTATCTTCTATAAACCATCGGAATTCTTCTGCGTCTCGGCGGTAGGCATCGAGGGTATTAGGAGTTTTATCATGCAGCCACAGGTCGATGAGTTCTTTATCGCTGTTGCAATCCGCGACTTGTAAGCGAGTGGTCGGAACGATTTGAGAAATTCGCGATAACATCGTGAGCCAACTCCTTCTCTTACGCTTCAACAAAGCTACTCAACTACTTTGTTCGCTTAATCGATCGTACTCTGACATAAGCCAGAATATGTTAAAACCTGCCTTGTTTTTAAGCCACCTTGAATGCGACTAACCCATTATCGTTGACTAAGTACATATACTCAATTAATGTTGTAACAGAGTATTAAGGAATTTAAGGAACATTAAATGGCAACGTACAAGGTCAGGTTGGTCAACGAAGCGGAAGGCATCGACACCACAATTGAAGTTCCCGATGACGAGTACATTCTCGACGCGGCTGAAGAGCAAGGGCTTGATCTCCCCTATTCCTGTCGCGCAGGTTCCTGCTCAAGCTGCACGGGCAAAATTACAGCGGGTGAGATTGACCAATCCGATCAGAACTTCCTAGACGATGACCAAATCAAAGCTGGGTTTGTGTTGACCTGTGTTGCCTATCCTCTGTCGGATTGCACCATCATTACTCACCAAGAGGAAGCAATCCTTTAACTACTCGCCGTAAGTCCCCCACGACAATCTTTGATTGAATGTTGGAGGATGTCACATATTTTACCAATGAAACCGCCTTGGATACTAGCCCCAAAGCGGTTTCTTAGTTGTTGGAGAGTCACGCTAAAAAGCGTTAACCCTTGATCACCCGATAGCGAACAGCGTACCGCCAACTAGAGTACCAACCGCCGCCCCCTTTGAAAGGCCAAATCTGAAAGTGGTCGCCGTTTGGCACTGACCAAACAGGGAACTCGCGCAGGTGCTGACCGAGTTCATCATCTTTATCGAGGGACATAACCCCACCGACAGCGCTAATCGCAAACGGCAAGATTACTGCTGCACCCGCCGTGTAAGGGTTGGGGATTGTGGCGAGTCCTGAAGAGACGGCTTGACCAATTTTCGTGATGGTGTCACCGTGATTCGACCAGTCTTTCCCCGCGTCCTCATCGAAAGCCACCAACGCCACTTTCAGTATCCTGTCCTCTGGTACTTCTGCGTCGAACACAGTACCACCACCGATACCAAACGACTTGGTTTGTTTGTCATTGACCGAAATCGGTCGGGTCAGAACTCCAGAACTCTGCTGTCCGTCGGATATCGCACCAACTAGATAGAACTCGTCCGCGCCGGTCACATCCTCAGTATCGTAGCAAGTGACATTCTCCAGAACGACTCTGATTCTAGACATTTAAACTTTCTCCCTCTGTCTGAATGAGTGTGAAGCAAAACTCAACTGCGTATATTCAGACTGTAGAAACCCTCACCTGAAGGTAGTCCTTGAGCTGTTTCACTCTTCAAAGTGGTGGACTATCCTCTCACTCGTGAGATGAGTCGCGACATCTTGCACCACTTATAGCGCTAACCCAAGCCAGGAGAGTCATGGGCGGGTTCAATCCTTCTCTTAGACGAGAGTCTCTCGCATAGGGAATCCACATCGGTTCGAGTAGACTGTGGCGAAACTGGCATACTCCCTTAAGGGAAGCGGTCTTTCCTCCGTTATTAGCCAGCCTTATCAATTCCATCAGCAAAGCTGTTGTTACAAAGCTTTACAAAAGTTCAACATTCCATTTATTGTAAATACATCATCAAATTTCGACTTAACAAGTCAACAGCACTTATAAAACAATGACAACCACACTACAACGCGAGCGTTCCGCTTCCGTATGGGAAAGGTTCTGCGAGTGGGTAACTAGCACCAACAACCGCCTCTATGTGGGCTGGTTCGGCGTCCTGATGATCCCCACCCTGTTAACCGCCACCACCTGCTTCATCATCGCCTTCATCGCTGCTCCTCCTGTGGACATCGATGGTATCCGCGAACCGGTTGCTGGCTCTCTGCTGTTCGGTAACAACATCATCAGTGGAGCCGTTGTTCCTTCTTCTAACGCCATCGGCTTGCACTTCTACCCCATCTGGGAAGCGGCTTCCTTAGATGAGTGGCTCTACAACGGTGGCCCTTACCAGTTGGTGATTTTCCACTTCCTCATCGGCGTCTTCTGCTACATGGGACGTGAGTGGGAACTCAGCTACCGCTTAGGGATGCGCCCTTGGATTGCTGTTGCTTACAGCGCTCCTGTGGCGGCTGCAACCGCTGTATTCCTGATTTACCCCATCGGACAAGGTTCTTTCTCTGATGGTATGCCCCTGGGCATCTCTGGAACCTTCAACTTCATGTTCGTGTTCCAAGCTGAGCACAACATCCTGATGCACCCCTTCCACCAACTTGGTGTAGCTGGTGTGTTCGGCGGTTCCTTGTTCAGTGCAATGCACGGTTCACTCGTAACCTCTTCCTTGGTGCGTGAAACCACCGAAACCGAATCTCAAAACTACGGTTACAAGTTCGGTCAAGAAGAAGAAACCTACAACATCGTTGCAGCTCACGGTTACTTCGGTCGCTTAATCTTCCAATACGCCTCCTTCAACAACAGCCGCAGCTTACACTTCTTCCTCGCTGCTTGGCCTGTAGTCGGCATCTGGTTCACGGCACTGGGCATCAGCACAATGGCCTTCAACCTGAACGGCTTCAACTTCAACCAGTCCATCATCGACTCACAAGGTCGCGTGATTGGCACCTGGGCTGATGTACTCAACCGCGCTAACTTGGGATTTGAAGTAATGCACGAGCGTAATGCTCACAACTTCCCCCTCGACTTGGCAGCGGGTGAAGCAGCTCCTGTAGCTCTAACCGCTCCGGTTATCAACGGCTAAGAACTAGCTTAAGGCTACTAACAATCCTTAAATCAATAAAGAGCGCTCCCTCTCCAGGGGGCGCTTTTTAGTAGTATCTTTTACCCCCCCAACCCCCCTTATCAAGGGGGGAGTAAGAACTCTATGTGTAGCAAACATTTAGAGAATTGATATAACGGGGGGGAATAATCTTGCTCCCCTCCCCGTTGCGGGGAGGGGCTGGGGGAGGGGTCGCCCCTTGCTATGAAGCCCCCCCACAATCTGCACTAAAGCTGATAATGATAGCGACAAGAAATAATCGTTAAATAATCATCATCTACCGCATAGACAAGACGATTAGTATCATCAATACGACGTGACCAAAACCCTGATAGATTTTCTTTCAAAGGTTCAGGTTTACCAATTCCCTCGAAGGGAAGACTTTTAGTTTCCTTGATGAGTTTATTAATTCTTTTCAGGGTCTTTTTATCTTGACTTTGCCAATAGATATAGTCTTTCCAAGCCTCATCAGTCCAGGCTAATTTTCGTTCACTCATCCAATAAGTCTTGCTCTATAAGCTGACCTTGTTTGTACTGGGCAATGGAGCGTTCTAAATGAGCTGCATTAGCTGGAGACTTCAATAAATGAACGGTTTCGAGCAAACTATTAAAATACTCAAGGGACATAACGACGGCGTCATCAGCATCCCGCCTAGTAATTACAGTGTAGTCAGCATCATTAACCACCTGATCTAAAATTGCTTTTAGCTTATTTCTTGCTTCGCTAAAGGTGACTACTCTCATTTGCCACACCTGTCTGTTTACTTGTACAAGTGTATCGCAATGAGATAGGTCAGCAGAAGCTGGTCTTTATTCGCCTTGTTGAAATTCTTTATCCTTCAAAGTTTTAAATTCCCCCTTTTCCTTAAGAGCACTCCACAATTCGCGCCAATGTACCAGAGTGTAGGGTGCACCGAATAAACCCGGTTTTGGCACTCGTACCAGTGGTTGACCGTAGTAGTCTTTGGTGAGGTAGTTTATGGGAACGTCTTCGACAATACCTGACGCGATCGCTTCCGCATACCACTGCTCAAATTCATCCTGTTCCCTTGTTTTCTCTGGTGACTGTGCCGTCTCCCACCAGCGTTGTCGCAGACAATCGGTGAGCCAACCAGCAGGTCGGTCTATCTTTTGACCTTTCGATTCTTTGGTATGCTTGGTCTGATGATAGTATGCGATCGCCTTGTTTATTTCCTCTAAACTGAAGTCGCGCACCAGCGCCTCCAACTGAGCATTGAGGCGAATTTTGGCGTTGTCGATCAGGTCGAGTTTTTCCTCGTGTTCGGCGCGGGCGGAAAATTTGTCCCCATCCGAATTGATCAGACCTTCATGGGCATCTCTCAGTTCTTCTATGAACTCCGTTCTAAGCGCAGCATCCTGAAGGATATACGCAATGCTTTCGCTTTCGGTTTCTAGCTCAACTTCCTCCTCTAGGCTTTTGGGGGTTTCACACTTCATTACCTCAAGGCTTGTTTCTTCTTCTTCTTCTTCATAACTTTTTAAAAAAACAGCAGCAGGGTGTGGTGGGTGGGTGTCTGTTGTATTTTTTGAATTACTCTGTATAGAGAACGGTGGAATGCGGGTTTCAGCCTCTAATTGGAACTTTTTGCTTCCGTGGAGAATTTTTTCCTGCTTTCTAGAATTTTTTCGTTCTGAGAGCTGAATCGGTCTGATTGCGCCAGAGTGACGTACAACAACGTTGAATATGCGCTTGCAATTTCCATACCAGCGGGTTACACGAGCCAATCCAGCTTCAACCAGTTCTTTGAACGAGCGCAAAATGTGTTTGATGTGATAGCCAGCTTGCCGCTTTCTGCTCGCGGTGGAGCTTTGAAAGTCGGCTAAGTCAACGCTTTGGGAAACACCGCCTGGGGCTTGTTCCAGCATCCATCGATAGAGCCGTGCGGCACAGGGCGTCAGGTCGGCGGCGGCGTTATCGTGCTGTTCTGTCCAAAGTGTGTAACGAACGCCAGTGGTGTCGGGTCTGTGGGGTGTATCAAAGGCTATATTTTCAGTCATAACTTCTCCTTTTGGGAGAAAGCCGTGCTAACCTTGAATTAACTATTTTGGTCCAAGGTTTTCACGGAAGCTTTCTCCAAGCTTTCTCCGTTGAAAAATTTTTGAGTGACGAAGCCTCCTGTTGTAGCAGGGGGCTTTGTCATATCTAGTTGCAGCTATTGTACGCCGAACGGCACGCCGAAGTACTTTAAGTTCTGGAAGATTTGGGTTTAGAGGGTTTCCAGCCTTCCCTTAAAGCTTTGACCAGAAATGTCGTTGGGTGGGATTTATCACCCCATCGATGTCCGGGGCGGCTACTGTACTGAATGATCGCCACAATGGCATCCTCCATATTACGAATATTACCGTTTAGAGTTTCTTGGAGTTCGTCGTCAGTTGGATCTACACCAATTTCCTTGAGCTGCTCCCAATAATTCCAAAACACTTCCATCTCGTCTTCGTCCAGCTCAAGCAGAGGCATACTGGGGCGGTTGGAGTGCGAGAGCGTATTGTCTTCTCTAAAGCTTCTGCTGATTTCCCAGGTGTTCATCATTAGTTGCCAGTTGTAGGGTGAGCAATGCCCACCTATTCTGAATATCGCTTCTCCAGTGTCATTCAACCAAGACTCTTTTTCACATCTGCCAGCAGCACCATGAGCGTCAAGGGATGAACTGGAGAGGGGGAAAAGCCACACCGCTCCACATAGAATTGTTTTGCCTCTTCATCCAAGGCGTGAACCAGAATCGCTCTAATCCCCGCAATCTCTGATGCCTGTAAAGTACGCATCACAGCATCCTTGACTAAACCTTTACCAATACCTTTGTTTTGGTGGTTAATGTCAACAGCAAGTCTGCCCAATACCATAACCGGAATTGGCTCAGGCATATTCCGTCTGATTTTGCCCGGAGCATCATTACGAATGACACTACCAGTAGCTAAGCAGTAGTACCCCACTACTTTATTCTCATAGCAGATAACGTATGTCCGCGAGGCTCCGCTGGTTTCACTCGTCTTAGCGCGTTTCCTCAACCAGTCATTTAGCGTTGGGTTCCCACAATCGAAGGTTTCTACATCGTGTGTCGGCTTTATCGGCTCTGGTGGGGTGTAACTCATTCCCACGGAGCTTGTGCAGCAAGCAACTGAGTTAACGTTTCATTTTTCGTGGGCGGAGTGTCGATCGCTTTGTTAAAGGCTTCCCACTGCTCATCGCTCAGACAGAACAATCTCCGATCCAGCATTGCTTCCTGTGCTGCTCGATACGCCGCATCTAGCATGAAGGCACTCCGACTCTTGCCACAAAGATTCGCTGCCGTATCGATGAGGTCGAGCTGATTTGGCTCAATTCTCATATTCACGACTTCGGAGCGCTGACGCTTTTGGGTTCTATCAGGTGCTGCCATAGCTACTCGGAAAGCCTGTTTCTAGCTAAATGTAAATACATTGTATATACAAGTTTCCGAAAAGTCAGCAGAGGCTGGTCTTTTTCTATTTTTTGCGTTCAAAAGTCTTGAACTGCCTGCTTTCTGAGGCTGGAGGCACTTTCGATTTTTTACCAGTAGCAAAAACCCCCCTTTATAAGGGGGGCTAGGGCGTGTTTTCAAACTACTCGTTATTGCATTCCATCCTGGAAGATCCCCCTAAATCCCCCTTTTTAAGGGGGACTTTGATTGAATTCTCCCCCCTTATTAAGGCCGGAGCTTTAGTGAGGAGCTGGGGGGGATCGAAAGGGTTTGAAAACACGCCCTAGGGGGGATCTATTCGTAACCTTCGCTTCTGTTAATACCGTTCCCAAGGCGGCTGGAACCCGCGCCGCTTCAGAATATCCACCTCTACCTCCTGAATCCGATTATCCAATTCAGGATTCGTCTGCCCAGACTGCGCCTGTTGCTCCGCGTTCAATTCCTTGAACTGATCTAGTGCCGTAAAGCGCCGGTCATCCGCCACATTCAGTTCTGCCAAGTTGGTACGGGCGATTAAGTTTTTCGGCTCAATTTCCAGTACCCGCTGGTAAATGTCCCTCGCCTCAGCAAATTTCTGCTGAGTAAAGCGAACACCTCCCAAACCTAAGAGCGCTCCTGTATTATTTGGCTCCCGCTGCAAAATCTCCTGGTAAGACGCAATGGCGAGTTCATAATCCTTCAGCGCCGTTGCTAAGTCAGCCTGGACGAAGTAAGCCCCAATATTATTTGGATTACGGGCAATTAACTTCGCTACCTCTTCCTTCGCCGCGATGGGATCGCGCTTGGCAATCACCTGAAGCCGACGAAGCTGTACCCCCGTGTTATCCGGGTCGAGCGCTAACAGGGAATTGTACAGCGCCTCCCGTTCAGGAGATGCAGGCAGAGCGCCCACGAGAGTGAACAATTCCGGTGGTGCTTCATTCGGCCTTTGTTGGAGCCATTCGTTGAGAACCGCAGAAGCTTCCGCTTCCGTCATGCGATTGGCTTGGTAAGCCAGACTTGCCCGTCCCAATTTTACGACCAAATCGTTGGGGTCGCGAGTGAGCAGTTGGTCGTAAATGGCGATCGCATCATCCGCTCTTCCCTGAGCCACGCGAATTCCAGCCAAACCCCGCAGGGCACTCGATAGCAGCCTATCCGAGGGATTGCGATTAATAATCGACTCATACCGCCGTGCACTGGCTTCCAAATTCCCCTCGCGACGGTCAAGATCCGCCAGCAATAACTCCGGCGTCAAGTCATTCGCCCCCGCTGCGGTGGCTTGGTAAGCCGCTAGCGCCTGCCTCGCTTGGGCAACTTGATTGCGCTGGAGGTACATCTGCGCCACCCGGACATTCAAGAACGGCGCATCCACGTTCGATGCCAGCAAACTCTCGTAAATGGGCAGTAATTCTGGGTCGGGTGGGTCGATGGGCACCAACGCTTGAGCCAGCGCCAGTCGATCTGTGGCATCCTCCGGCAGGGGTTGGAATTGGGACAGCAAGCGATCGCGGAATTCGGCTTGAGAAAGTTGACCCAGTTGGTTAGCTAAGATTAACTGCTTTAGCTGTAGGGTCTTATTATTCGGTTGCGCCGCTGCTGCCTGTTGATACAGGGAAAGCGCCTGAGCTCGTTCTGAGGGGACTTCACTTAAGACATCAGCAATTTCTCGCACCAACGCTGGGTTGGGATTGGGTGTGGACGCGAGTACTGAGTTGTAAAGCGCTACGCCTTCGGAGTAAAGGTCGGTTCGCCGCTGCTCTCGACCAATCGTGGTGAGGGCACGCGCCAAGGGCAATGCCGCATCCTGTCTGCCTCGCAAGGGTTCTAGAGTTGCCAAGGCTTGGTCAACCTGTCCATTAGCGGCTAATGATTGGGCTAATTCTGAGCGCAGTTCGATCGCTAACCCATCGAGTTTCTTGGATTTACGCAGTTCTTGCTCGCTAACTTGCACCGATTGAGCGGTACTGCCCGTTTTCCGCAGGGCGATCGCATAAGCGGGTACGCCATAGTCGGTAATCTTTTTCCCGGTGGCTTGATAACGCCTGAAGAATTCCAGCGCTTGCTGATAATTGCCACTGTAAGTATAGATTTTGGCGGCTCCCAGGAGGGTGTCGGGGGTGGGATTGTTGGCTAAGGCAACTTGATAATCCGCAAAGGATTCGGAATAACGCCCTTGAAATCCTAAGAGTAACGCCCGCTGGGCGCGGGATTCGTTGTCGTTGGGGTTTTGGCTTAATAAGGTGTTGAGCGCCTCAATCCCCCGGACTTGCCACTCTGGACGATAACCACCGAGTAATCCCACGGCTTTGAGGGCGGGGACGTTGTTGGGAGCTTGTTCGAGGACGCGCTGATAAGCCGTCCAGGCATCGGCGTCTTTGCCGGCTTTTTGATAGGCTTGGGCTAATCCTAATTTCGCTTCTAAGGAGTTGGGAGAGCTGCGGAGGGCTTGTTGAAAGGCGGCGATCGCATCATTCGCTAATCCCCTTTGCAGCAGGGATTGTCCGCGACGCACGGCAGCCGGAACCGCTTGTGCCTCAGCCGATGGGACGATCCCATCCACAGGGATGAGGGGCAGTCCCCCCGCTAGTCCACACATGATGAAGCAGGTCAACAAACGTGACCAGCGAGAATTACTCCATAGGCGAGAATACTCCGATCTCATCATTTAAAAGCCCTCCCAAGGTTAAGAAGATCGAATTCGGTTTTTACCCGGAACCCAGCCACGAGATCGGAGAACTCATCGCGGGCTTGTAGTGTCACACCGGCTCGGAGATAGGACGTGAGGCGGAAATCATAGAACACTTCCCATACATCCGGCAGCTTCGCCTTATTGGCGCGGCGCTGGCTACTGCTGGACAAATCTCGCCCATAGCCGAACCCTAAGCGGTCATCTTTCATAAATAGGTCTAAGAAGTTGAAGCCAGCGCTGTAGGTATCTCCACCCCGATCCATGCTCGTATTTTGGTAGTGACCGTAGCGACCAAACAGCCCCATCTTAATTTCTGGAATATAGTATTCCGCATTGATGCCGTAGGAGCTTTCGCGATCGCTCGTGCGAGGACCAAATTCCCCATTACCTCGCGCAAGTCCGTAGATTTCCTCGAATCCATTCCTCTGATCGTCGCGATCGGTGGCGTAGGTGGCGCGGATAATCCCGTTGTCAAATCGATAAGCCAACTCGCCGGCAAAGCCATCGACGGCTAATTCTCCCAGGCTGCGAGAGGACGAAAAAGCGGCGGCTCTGGCATTAAGAGTGTCTGAGATATCCCAGTTCAACAGGGCGGCAGGACGAGAGCCAAGTCCCGTTCTCGCCAGTGCCGGGTTAGTTTGAAACACCGGGTTGAAGAAATGGGTGAGGGAATCTTTGGCGAAGCTATTACGGTCAAAATATGAGGTCAGATCCAAAATACCGGCGGTAAAGCGCAGGTTGGGATAGCTGGGTAACGAGGCCGTAACATACAGTTCAGTAATATCTAATCCCGTTCCGGCGGTGTCGGAAAACCCCTCTCCAGTGGTTAAATCTACTGTTCCCCCAAATAGCAAGTTGGGAGAAACAGGATAAAGTCCAGTTAACCGCGCCCGTGCTCCTGTTTCTCCCTGGGTGATAAAACCGCCTTGGAAGATTAGGGAGGGAGCTAAGGGATTGTTGGTTCTTTCGGCGTTCTCTGATTGTGCCTCTTGGGCGGCATCTATGGAGGATTGGGCTTGAATATTGTCCCCCAGCAGACGCGCAGCGCCAGGACCCGAATATGGCTCCGACATAGCGGTGGTTGCTCCGGTGTCGATGGCTTGAGCAACCTTTGTGGGTTGAGTTCCCTCTACCACAGACGGGGGGACATGGGGTTCAACCGTGTTCAGATTGGGTGCATCAACCTCACGCAGAGCAACCGATGGCAGAATCGTGGTGGGTTGATTTCCTTCTGCCACCGACTGGGGCACGCTGGGTTCAAGGGCTGAAGGAAGGGGTGCAGGCGCATCACTCAGGCTAAACGTCGGCAAAATCGTTGTCGGTTGCATCCCCTGTGCCGACTTTTCTAGAACCTTGTATTCAACCCCATCTAAGGTCGGGGAAAAGGCCGTCGCGGCGGCTCTAACTCCTGGAACAATTGTAGTGGGTGGCTCTGTCTGTGCTTCCAGTTGGGGAACTTGAGGCTTAACTGGGTTCGGTGTCTCCTCAAGCTCTGTTTGCGGGGGGACAAACCCCGGAAGAACCGTTGCAGGTTTCTCGGAT
Source organism: Allocoleopsis franciscana PCC 7113 (assembly GCF_000317515.1). Classification (GTDB taxonomy): domain Bacteria; phylum Cyanobacteriota; class Cyanobacteriia; order Cyanobacteriales; family Coleofasciculaceae; genus Allocoleopsis; species Allocoleopsis franciscana. The sequence goes on from NC_019760.1 coordinate 14,216, forward strand.
GAAAGGTTAGCCGGAGAGTGGGGATTTTGGGTGGTTGTCCCGTCTTTGGCTCTTGATAGGGAATTGGCAATCGGTACCGTGTTCACAGCCTCCTCAGTAGAGGCTTGCGGTGGTAACGAGGAGAAATTCTCTGTCTCTATAGCCGATGGGGCAAAATTATATTCGGTAGGGACGAGTTTGCTATGAGTCCCATGAGTTTCAATCTCTGGGATAAGGGCTAAACCCGCCCCTACAGAGGTTAGACTTTTTGGGGTAAATGTAGGAATCCGAACTCTTGACGTTATTGTGTCCTGTTGGGCTACACCTTGCTCTTCTAACGCCTCAGGCCGTTGAGTGGGTGCCAAACCGGCTTGTGCTGGTTGACCTTGACTTAATTTAGCTTGAGCATCAAGCTCACTGGATGGGGAACTGGTAGGACTGACTTGTTCTTCGTCAGCCGTCTGATTCGTTATATTAGCGGCTTGGTCTGTAATATTAGCTTGAGCTGGTTTTATCCCCAAGAAGGCAGCAACCGCAAAGATGGATAATCCTCCAGTTGAAATCGCTCCAAGGGTCTTCAGGTAACTCAGCCAAACAGAGCGCTCTCTAGCGATTGCATTTGGCACGGTACTATGCATAATCGCTATTTGCTTATCAGTATCACTAGTTTTTTGATTTATGTCTCTCATGAACACCACAGCTACATCTAGGCGGACGAACGGTAGCAACACTGTTGGTTGTTTTATTGTTCAAGGCGGGAAAAGAGCCTCCGGACAATTCTTCCAATTAGGTCTCATCAGCTTTCTTGGCAAAAAATCTCACTGGAAGATTGCCATGAAAGCTGTTGCTGGCTAAAAAGCAACGGTTAAAGATAATCTCTAAATTGAGTCGTTTAGTTTCTGCATTTGAAAAAATAATCAGTTCTGAATAAATCAGCTTAATGAAGAGTCTCTCAAGTCGGAACAATTCCGCCAATCATGGCTCCCGTTCCGTGAGTTCAGCTTTCACCCTGAGAGACGGCATGGTCGTTCGTTATCCCAGATTGCTGGAGTTCATCTCTCCTATTAATTGATTCAATTTTCCTGACTTTGTTCCTTGATATAGAAAGAATAAATTTGCGAATTAACAATTAGAATTTTTTGGGATAGCTAGGGTCACTTAGCTACTCAAATAATTTATGTTAATGAACGAAAAACAGAACATAAATCAATCAGAATTAAATTCAATATCAGACACAATTTAATTAGATTGCCACCGCTGAATTTATAATTCAACCCTAAAAATACGCCTTTAAATTGAGACTTATTTTCAAAATTTATAGTTCCCGTTTCCGTAACAAAAAAACGGGTTATTTATTTTAATTTTTGTTACTTTAGATCCAGCCAATTCCACAGCATTGCATCGGTTTCCCTTTCGATTGAATCAACACAGGTAGAACGTTTTCGCCCGATTTCGCCGTACACTAGCTCTCTTATTGCCGCTTTTTTGGCTACGCCAACCCCTGCGAGTTCTCACGGAAGGCAAGGCTCGGCAGAAATACAGAGTGCGATCGCTCCTGCAATTCATTTCTTTTGAACAGCCGTTCAACCCGACAAGTTCTTTTCTTACCTTGAAGGAGACTAAAAATAGCTCATTCAATCGGCGCGAACATGGGGTCTCCCTACCTTTGTAACCTGAATTGATAAAGATTTGACGAAGAACTGTCTCAGCCAGTATAAAGAAAGAATAAAGTTTATTTTTGTTATCCGGGTCATACTGATTAGCTGACCTGTACGAGGGAGAGTAATAGGTGACAACCCTGATAAACGGAAGGAGCAATCCCTAGCACCTGCGTTAGCTACTCACCCAAGGTTCCGAGATTCAACACAATACGCTCAACCCATTAGGATTCGCTTAGGCGGAAGTCTCCATCTGTTACGGTTGAGATAGGATTTTAGACAAAAACTCCCCCCAAAGTGGAAATCCTGGTGGGTCTGGATGATTAGGTCTTGAATTTTGACGATAGGGGTGCTGAGCCATCTGAAAACTGAGTCATTTTTGCGAGAATCTGCTCTTAGATTCGTTATCATTCAGAGCCGGATTTTACAAAGATTTCAAGACTGGCGCATCGGTTTTCTGAAACCTTTTATCTACCCGCTCTCATTCCTCTTTTTTATCAATCAATTCAGCTATCAGCTATGGGAATTCTGTCTCATCCTTCTTTCCAAAAGAAAGTCCTAACCTCACCCTCTTGGTGTTATCTCCGAGGCGGAGTGATGCTTGTCCTCCTCGCCGTTTTAACCACGGGATGTAAGGAGGTGTCCTTAAAAGCAGGGCAATTACCCACTCTAATACCCGACTTATCGACAAAGGCGGAGTTTCAACTTGGGGTGACTCCCGCCGAACGTTCGGGAGTCTATACGGTAGCAGGAACCACCAATCTTCCAGACAAGAGTCGCATCGGAGTCGCGGCTGTTCGCTATCTGCAAGTCGGTAAGGCTGAAACTGAAAACTTCAAGCCGCATCAAACTTATTCAATTCTGGCTTATCAAGATGTTGAGGTAAATCAGGGGAAATGGCAGGCGGCTCTAAATCTCTGGAAAGTGGCACCAAATGGTCAGTTTAAAGAAGCTTGGCAACTGGAGCAGTCAAAACTAGGAATTTCGTTCAAACCCGAATCAGAAGTACTTTTCCTAGCCACCGTTGCGCCTACGGATTCGCTGTCGGAACTCGAACAACAATTACAAAAGCAAGACATCAAGCTAGTCAGTAACATTGTTCGCAATACCGTCGAGGGGGAACGGTATGTTCAGGCGAGTCAAATTCTGACGGTTGCCTTACCGATTGGTCAAACGACAGCCCCCCCAAAACGCCCGCAAGACCTGAATGGTGGCTGGGGACCTCGGTACTTGCTCATTGATGAGCCGCCCAATACGAACAAGTTTGAACAACCCGATAAACGTCGAACAAATGCTCCAATGGCACCGGCTGAGTATTTGCAGTGACATCCTCCCCGCTTTAAGCCTAGGGGGAGCAGAGGCGCTGAGGAGCTGGGGTGCTGAGGGGCTAGGGTGCTAGGGTGCTGGGGTGCTGGGGGACTAGTCAGTTATTTCTGCCATCCTGCACTCTTAGGGCGCGACAGACTCTTAATCTCTCCTCGGTTGATTGCCCTTTTATCTGCCTTCAGGTAACAAGTAAGAATTATTCTCTTTAGAGGAAATTTTAAAACTCTCTTCAGATAGAATTTTCTGCTTTTTTAATCTTTTTTGGAGTGAATAAAGAAACAGTGAAGCGACGTTTATTTCCCGTAAAGAAACGATGAATTCAAGCCCTTGCCCTTGCAGGGCAAGGAAATGAATCCGTATAGTTAGTTGAAGGTTTATGAAGCAAACAGGTTCCTTGACTTGGATAAGGGAATCTTCCAAGAAACAGCCTCAAGGACACGTAAAAGTAGGATGAATCCAGATGAACAAAGTTAAACTTCTAAATATCTCTATTGATAATATATCACAGGCAGAATTCTTTGAAAAGTGTAAAAGCGGGGTTGTTTTTACTCCGAATGTCGATCACTTAATGAAACTACAAAGCGACCCAGAATTTGTCAACACTTATAAGGATGCTACCTACAAATTATGTGATAGCAAAATCCTGTTTTTTATCTCTCGCTTTTTGGGAACACCCATCAAAGAGAAAATTTCTGGATCTGACCTTTTTCCAGCGTTTTACCAGTATCACAAAGACAATGAAGATATTAAAATCTTCTTACTGGGAGCTCGCGTTGGGGTAGCACTTAAAGCTCAAGAGAAGATTAACGCACAAGTCGGAAGAACCATGATTGTGGGCGCACATTCTCCCTCATTTGGCTTTGAAAAGAATGAAGAGGAATGTGCGAAAATTATTGAACTGATTAACCAATCAGGCGCAACAGTTCTGGCTGTAGGAGTTGGCGCTCCCAAACAAGAAAACTTTATCAGTAAGTACAAAGACCAATTTACCAACATCAAAATTTTCCTAGCCATTGGTGCGACGATTGATTTTGAAGCAGGCAATATCAAAAGAGCGCCCAAGTGGATTAGCGAAATTGGTATGGAATGGTTGTACAGATTGCTAGCTGAACCCAAAAGGCTATGGAAACGGTACTTAGTGCATGGGCCTTCTTTCTTCTGGCTGATTCTCAAGCAAAAACTTAATTTTTATGTAGATCCCTTTAATTCTGATTATTCAGAGCCTTATAAGGGAGTCACTCGTGAAGAGATGGGTTGAGACCCTTAATTAGTCTATTTATTATTGGGTGTGTGACGCAAATAGTATTATTAAAGTTCTCTCAATTCTGCCATTTTATGCCTAGTAACGCACCGTTAAGAGTCGGTGCGTTATTACGTTTAATGGCCTAACCCAATTAAAATTAAGTTTATAAATTAGCTCTAAGTTTCGCTTCTCTTAGAAGTGAGCGCTCGCCTGCATTCGTTGAATAGGTAAGCTAAAGTGCATTTAACTTGTACATTTTAAACCAGGATAAAAACGCTCAAATCCTCACCCAAGCTCCCCAGCTCCCCTGCCCCCCCGCAGCCTCAATAGACAAATTAAATGCGTAACAGCTTATAACTCCGGTTCGGGGTCTAGCGAACTCTACAGATATAGCAAAAGGCAGAAGGTACCGGAGCTCTCGCGTGAGGAGGGAGAAGGCTCTTATGTTGATTACTGGTAAGTGATCGATCTCATCCGTTAAAGAAAGTCCTAACCTTTAGGGCAACAGCAATAGACGCTCAACGCCTGCTGGCACTAAAAAAAAGACCCCCACCGCTCTTTTTAAGCGCGGCGAGGGAAAACCAGGGTGCATCTACCTTTTCTCTTACTCAACCAATGTCTGGCACCATCCGGAAAAATCAGCGATAGGTAAGGAAGTCGGGATGGGATGAGGCATATTCAGAGAAATCGCAAAAGTTTAAGAAGAAATTTTGTTAAAACTGAATTGATGCCTTGCGCTGTATTGCTGAGTCAGAAACCCCTGCCTAAAGGCGGGAGCGTGCTTTGTGTTCGTCAACAACCCCGCCCATACGGATTGCATGGACGAGGTATCCTGCGGGAAAGACAGATGAAGCCGCCTACAGCAAGATATTGATCTACATCAGGGATAGCGAACCGTTTTGTGTGAAAGCAATGGGGTGCTTTTAAGAAAGGGAGCTCTTCTCTACAAAGCGCAGAGCTAAAAGCAACGCGGGTGCCCTTCGAGCCATCGCTTTATAGCCAAAAAACCTGAACACAATTATCTCATTCCAGAATAAGGCAAGAGCAATTTTCTCTTCTGTAGACAAAAACCACGCCAACCCATCTCCAACCTTACGGTTCGAGAGCAGAATTTCCAACCAACTGGCTCATCCGGATCAAGTTGTAAAGGCTCTGTATCAAGTAGTTGGTATCTCCTGACTCCAGTCACAATTGTGCTCACACAACCACAGCTAGTACCAGTCAGGTAAAACTTTTTTAAGCCATCCAATCCCCTGAAGGGAATGGCTATCAAGGGGAGCATCCTGTAAGTTAGACTTCACCCCAGAGCGAGGCATGAAACCCTTTAATCGCAAGGCATTTGCCCATCTACCCGCACTCAATCGAAACCTAGGAACGAGCTCGGGTCGTCAAACGAACCGCCGACATCGCTTCCGGCAACAGTCTCGACGTTTGCTGCTTTCACTTTGCTGCGCCGTCCTTCTCGGACTCTATGGCACCTTGGCTATGGCCCAGAGTGAAGCCCCCTCCACGTCAACGGAGACGTTCCGCGAAGGCACAATTAACGAAACCAAAGAACGCTCCACGGGCGGGGTTAACCTCCCCAATCCACCCATCAAAGGGCCAGAAGTCGCTGCGCCTCCCACGGGAGACCCCTACGTCTTAGAATTCAATCGCTCGCCGGTGGTGGGTAAACGCTTCAGTTTGCGAGGGATTTACGACGAAGCGCGACTCGGATTTACCCGTCCCCGCGACTGGAAAATCAAAACGGTCAAAGCCCAAATCCGCTATCGCCATTCCCCAGCCCTCTATGCCACACGCTCGAACCTGACTGTTTTGATTAACGGTGCGACCATCGGCAGTATCCCGCTCAACCGCAAAGATGGCGAAATCGGGAATTCGGTGTTCAACGTGCCCGTCGAGCTGCTTCAGAATTATAACGAACTCACCATTGGGGCACTGCAAAATAACTCCCCAACCTGTACCCAAGACCCCTTCGACCCCTCGCTGTGGACGGAGATACTACCTGACTCCAAAATCACCTTTGATTTTGCGTCTCAACCCGTCACCCTGGACTTCAGTCGCTTCCCCTACCCCATTTTTGACGAACTCAGCCTATTTCCCAATCAAATTGCTTATCTGCTGCCCAACGACGTTGACGACACTTGGCTCACAAGTGCCAGTCGCCTCCAAGCCACCATCGGACGCCTCGCCGAATTCCGCCGCTTGGATACCCGCGTCGTCAAAACCCTGGATGAAGTTAACAAAAATGTACCCAAAACCGCTCCCCCTGAGCGGTTGCTCGTCATTGGTACTCCAAAACAGCAGCCAACCCTGAAGTCTCTCGACCTGCCGCTGAGTCTGAAAGACAATCAGGTTCTCGATAGTAAGGAGAAGGCTTACCCGCCCGATGTTGGGGTTTTGATGTTAACTACCACCCCCAACAAAAAATCCCCCGTGCTCGTGGCAACCGGCAACGGACCCGTTGGCGTCGCCAAAGCTGTACAGTTTTTAGTCCAAGCCAAAGACCGTAAGATTGGTACTGGTCAAAGCATCATCGTCAAAAACCTGACCCAGGTGCCATCCCCAGCCCCCCGCGATTGGCCTGGGTATTTGCCCCCCACCGACAGCTTCCAACTCAGCGACCTCAAGAGAAGCGATAACCAACCCTTCCAAGATGTCACGGTTCGGGGTTCGGATTCCCCACCGATTGTAATTGACTTCAAGTCGGTACCCGATGCTCAGTTTGGGCAGGGGAATACCATGAACCTGGTTTACAGCTATGGCCCACAAATTAATGCCAAAACCTCCCTCGTGGAAGTCAAGCTAGATGGGGTGGCGCTGGTTGGCAAACGCCTCACCTCCATCAATGGGGGCACCCGCGAGACTCTGAAAGTGGCTCTGCCTGGGGATTTAATTAAACCCACCTCCAAACTTGAGGTGGATTTCCGCCTAGATGCGCGGGAACGTCGTTCTTGTAGCCGGGTGACCGACCAACAGCTTTGGGGTACGTTGCACGCCGATACCAGCTTTAATCTCAAGAGCACGAATGCGGTTCAACTGCCAGACCTTAGACTATTGCAGCACGGTTTCCCCTTTGGAGCACCTCAAGACTTATCGACGACGGCGATTGTGGTTCCCAAACAGCCCTCACCCACTGAGATTTCCACCTTACTGGAGTTCAGCACCCGGTTGGGTCGCTTGAGCAAAGCCAAGTCAGTGCAGTTAGCGGTTTACGCCGGTTCTTCCAAAACGCCTGAACAGCTCAAAAAGTACCAGTTGGTGGGCATTGGCACCCAAGACACATTCCCGTTCCCAGAAGCGCTTAAGGCGGGTGATTTTCAGCTCAAAGACAACCTAGAACGTCAGCTAAATCTGAGTGAGGTTCAGACTTTACCCGACTCTGATGGCGTGATTAAGGAGATTATCTCACCCTTCGCTAGCGATCGCATTCTCTTAGCCCTAACCGGTCAAACGGAAAACGGCTTAAAGCAAGTACAAGACTTTTTACGTCAAGACCCCTTGTTCTTCCAACTCAAGGAAGACACGGTGCTCATCAGTGCTAACACCGCTAACCCCGAAGCCTATGACCCCAATGCTTATAATTTAGAGTTTTTGCAACGTGAACCAAAGCGTACCGTCGATAAAACACCTGTACAACGCCGAGTTTTCCGATTCGTATCGGGAAGTTGGTTCATGTTGGCTCCAGCAATGGTAGCAACATGCCTGATTCTTTACGGCGTTATCCAGTTGTATCTCAAAAAGATTGCTGGTCAGGAGAAATAAAAAAGTGTGAAGTGTGAAGGATTCTTGGGTGGCACCGAAACTCCTAGTTTCGACATAACCTAGGAGGAAAAAAATTAAGTGATTAGACAGCCACGTTGCCCCGTCTTTTCACCCAACACACTTCACACCTCACACTTCACACTCAATCTTTTAGACTTCATCCCTCATTCTTCATACTTGCCAATGACGAGTACATCTTCAAAAGTCAGAGAGAAGCCAAGTCGCAAACACATTGGGATTTCTAACGAGCAACGGAAGCGCCTATCGAACTTGCTTGTTGAGCGCGTGCCTCAGGCTTTTGATGCCGTTCTACAGGCGCTGCCCCACACTCACCTGCTGGTACTCATTGGGTCGCTGATTTGGCTGTCTATTCCCATCATCGCGGTACGTCCAGCCATTTGGCAGCAAGGGGTAGTCGCCGCTGTGCTCATCGCCGTGGGACGCATTGTGCTTCAGATGGAGGAGCAGCAACCCACGAAAAAAGTGAGCGAGTACCTTCATTTATTTTTGATTGTTGTGAGCGTGGTGACAACGTTACGTTACCTGTATTACCGCGTCAACTACACGCTCAACTTCGATGACATCATTAACGGATTTTTCTGTTTCTTGCTATTTACGGCAGAACTTTATGCGATTTGTACGCTGGTTCTCGCCTATTTTCAGACCCTAAAAATTAAAGACCGCAAGCCTATCGATCTCTCCCTTTATCCCCAAGAACAATGGCCCAAGGTTGATATTTACATTCCCACTTATAACGAAGATGTTGAGATTGTCCGCAAGACAACTCTATGCGCTTTAGCAATTGACTATCCAGCGGATAAAAAACAGGTTTACGTCCTAGATGATGGACGTGCGGAAAAGTATAAAGCCCGCCGAGCAGAATTGCGCCAAATGTGTGAAGAACTGGGCGCAACAATGCTGGTACGGGATAATAATGAACATGCCAAAGCCGGGAATATTAACACCGCATTTAAGGTAACCAAAGGCGACCTGGTGCTAATTCTCGACTGTGACCACATGCCCGTCAAGGATTTTTTGATGCATGTCGTCGGCTTCTTTTTTAACCCCAAAGTTGCCTTTGTACAGACCCCTCACTGGTTCTATAACCCAGACCCCTTTGAGCGCAACCTCCTAACTCAAGGGAAAATTCCTGTTGGTAATGAGCTGTTTTATAAAGTCCTGCAAAAGGGGAATGATTTCTGGAATGCGGCGTTTTTCTGTGGTTCAGCCGCTGTAATTCGCAAGGAGTATGCGCTGCAAATTGGGGGAATTGCTACCGAAACCGTGACGGAAGACTGCCACACGGCTTTCCGCTTGCATTCTTTGGGCTACGAGTCGGTTTACTACGACAAAATTATGGTGGCGGGCTTAGCACCAGAGAAATTCTCCGCCTATGTGGGGCAGCAGGTGCGCTGGGCTAGGGGGATGGCTCAGATTCTGCGGATTGAAAACCCGTTAATCAACCGAAAACTGAATTTAACGATTCCTCAGCGAATCTGCTATTTCAGTGCCACGTCACACTTTTTTTATGGCTTTCCCCGGTTGATGTACGCGATTGCGCCACCGCTGTTTTTGCTATTCGGCATCAACTCGGTGAAAGGGTTGGGGTTAGAAACTTTGTTCTACGCCCTGCCTCACATTATCCTGTCGATGCAGACTAACCACATCCCTTACAAGCACGTCCGTTTCTCATTCTGGAACGAGATTTTTGAGTTTGCCATGTCGTTCCAGGCGGGAATTGTCACGCTGTTAGCCCTGGTTAACCCAAAGCTGGGTTCGTTTAACGTGACGGATAAGGGATTGAGTGTTACCAAACGCAGCTTTGACTTCGACTCTGTGCGGTACTTGGTGATTGTGGGGGCTATTGGGGCTGCCTCCTTGCTGGCAGTGCCGTTTTGGTTATGGCTTTCGCCGGAGGATACTCAGGCGGTTCTGATCAATACTTTTTGGTGTATTTTTAATTTGTCCTTGGTGTTAGCAGCGATTTTAGTTGCTTTTGAGCAGCCCCAACTGCGTCGGGCGCACCGCTTACCTCGAAAGTTAACAGCCATCATTCACGAAGGAAACCAGAGTTGGCAAGGAACGACGGTGGATGTGAGTGAAAGCGGTTGCCAGGTGCTGCTGGATGAATGGCCGAATATCCCCGATGAAGTCAAAATTGAGCTGGTGGGAGATTTTGGGGCGCGGGCACTCCTATCGGGAAAAGTGATTCGCGCGATCGCCACAAGTAAACTGCAAGCGCGGTTGTTTATTGACTTTGTGGAACCCACGCGCACCCAGATTGATGACCTGACGTTGGTTATCTATTGTGATGTGAAAGAGTGGTATTCTCAGACGCGCACCGAGGTGGACGATCCGATTGAATCGCTCAAGTTCATCATTACGAGTATCAAACGTGTCTTCCGTGAATTCCGCCCTGCGATTGGCGTCAAAGTCCGCAAACAGGTGAATGGCTTTGCACATCTTTATTGGGAAGGTTGGGAAGGACATTCCTATACAGCAACACTGACGGAAATCGGGACGCAGGATGTTCGCTTAGAAATTGATGGCAGCGATATTTTCAATCTGGAGGAGATGCAGAGTACGCAACCGGTGATTGGTTTGTTGTTGAGTCAAGAGGAAAATGACTCGCAGCCAACTTCTTTGTTGGCGAAGGTGGAGTTGATAGAACCGTTGAGTAATCCTAGTTTTGGCAATTCCAGTCCGGCGAAAGCTAAGATGCTTGAGGTAGCGACGCCCCGAAGCGTTGAATTGGAAACCGCCATCCAAGAGAACACCACCCTCCAAGAACGGGTAGCAGATAAGAATAGCGCTAAACTCCGACATCGCTCAGGTACGAAGAGTGAAAACACGAACCTTTATGCGATTGAGTTAAGTTTTCCGGAGTCATTAAAACGACAGCAGCAAGCCAAAATTAAACGGCTTTTGACGACACTGAATTAAACCCTGATTGTGGCGAATGGGTGCAGGACTAAAGTCCAAAATGTTGAAGTAAATTCACAGGTCTATGAGTGAAAAATGACCATCAACAAGCACTTGTTGATGGTATCGTTTCCTTTAGCAATATGAGATATAAAAGGTAAAGAATAGAGTATTTTTTTCTCTGTAAAAATCTTAATTCATCCTCTCACATTATCTTTATTGACTTTTATAGACCTTCATGGGCACTTTACCTGTTTTATGCACAAAGCCTGTTAAACTTATAAATAATAAGTCCATTACTTATTCATCTACCCTCTTAATTGAAATTTTTCTTTTCCAGAGGATGTATAACGGCTCTTGAGTTCTAAAATCAACTCACTAACGCTTAAGACGAGAGATGATTTGACGTAACTTTTGATACAAGCAGCCCGTTGTTACAGCCAGCTTGATGGGTTCTTCTTCACGCGGTTTGGGTAAACAGAAGCGGGCACGCTCTCTTTCTCGTAGAAACCGCCGTCCTTTAGAGAAGAAAAGAGTCACGCCTACCAAGAGAAGGGGCCATCTATCTGCAAAATACAAATTTGGGTAGGCCGCTACTCCTTGCTTGAGATTTGCTATTCACTTTTTTCGCTATTCAGGGATTAACAAGGGAAGATTCAAGCGTTTTGAATCGGTTGTTAGTGCGATTTTTTCTGAATTGTTAGATTAGCCTAGAATAGCTAATCCAGGGGTATTATAACCGCCTAATCTATTGCTTTATCGAGGTTGAATTGTTAGACCCAATCAACCCTTATAGTTTCAACGATTGGATGAGACCCAGGTAGATACAAATGAACACCATGTCTATGGCTAGCTACAGATCTTCCCAAAGGCTAAACCCACTTTCGTTATTAGCACAATTATCTAGTCGTCAGGCTAATGGGTGTTTACAAGTATCTAGTGGCTCTGTTTCTTGGTCAGTTTATCTAGAACAGGGAAAACTGATTTATGCCTCAGATTCAGTAGACCCCTTTGAGCGACTCGACCGTCATTTGCGTCGCCTCAGTCGTCAAATCCCTACGCTGGTTAGTGCAGTTCGAGTACAGGTTCGTCTAATATTTGAATCCGACTTGGAGAGTCAATCCAGTCAAAATCCTGAGTACCAAGCCATTTGCTGGTTAGTCAATCAACAATATCTCAGGGAGCAAGATGCCGCCAATCTTATCGAAGAATTGGCAGAAGAGGTAATTGTGTCACTTCTTTCAGTCAAAGAAGGAAGTTATCAATTAATTGAACAAGACAAATTAGATGAACTCCCTAAATTTTGTCGTCTCGATTTGCGAACGATAGTTGAACGCTGCCACGAACAGTTACGACGACAACAGACTGTACAATCAAACAGCGTAGCTTCCGAACATCAACCTAAGCCTGTTGCTCAAAACGGCGCTCCGACTAAACTAGAAGTAGTTCCCAAAACTCCTGTACAGAGTAATACAGCACCCCCAACACACCCTACAACTATAGCTGGAATCAACCCCGGCAAGCAGCTCTCAAAAAGCACCTATACGATTGCTTGTATTGATGACAGCCCAACCGTTTTAAATGCCATCAACTCTTTCTTGGATGATAAAAGCTTCTCCGTTGTCATGATTAATGACCCGGTAAGAGCGTTAATGCAAGTTGTCCGAATTAAGCCAGATCTAATTTTGCTGGATGTGGCGATGCCCAACTTAGATGGCTATGAGCTGTGTTCTCTTTTACGCAAGCATTCAATGTTCAAAAATATCCCAATCATTATGGTGACGGGAAATACGGGATTTCTCGACCGAGCTAAGGCTAAACTGGTCAAAGCATCAGGCTACCTGACCAAACCTTTCAACCAGTCGGAATTACTAAAAATGGTGTTTAAGCACTTATCTTAGGGAGTCTTCACTTGTGCTTGATTCATACCTGATATCACCTTCGTCAATGGCGGCACAAGTGGAGAATCTATACACCTCATCCGGAGCAAACTTAGCAAGAGTCGAGTTAATTAATTGTGAGGCCAGGAAGCATGAGTAAAACTTTGATGGGCACAATTTTAATCGTAGATGATAACCTCTCAGAACTGGAATTAATTAGCCATTATCTGAGAGAAGGAGGTTATACCGTCATCAATGCTGTTGGAGCCAAAGAAGCTCTCAATAAGGTTTTGGAGCAAAAGCCAGATGTGATTATTACCGATGTTGTCATGCCTGGAATGAGCGGTTTTGAGTTATGTCGTCGCCTCAAAACTCATCCTGATACAGAAAAGGTACCCATTGTCATTTGTTCTTCTAAAGACCAGGAAATTGATCGGCTTTGGGGAATGAAACAAGGTGCCGATGCCTACCTAACTAAACCTTTTACCCGCGAACAAATTCTTCGTGCCATCAAAGCCGTTGCCGTTTGATTCAACGCTTTAGCTGAAGAATCAAGACTAAAGACTGAAATAGATAGGGTGGTATACCAAAGGCTCTTGACAAAACGTTTCTCACATCTTTAATTAACCCCCACAAGGGCCGGAGATTGTACCCAAAAATCATAGTTCTTACTTCTTTTGTCAATGAATAGTTCAGCACTCGCCCACATTACAAAGCCCCATCCAAACAAGAAAAATCTGGGGGATGCCTATCTCAAATTTCAGTTTGGTCAACAAACACAGGCTGTTTTATCCATGAGTCAGGCACAGGAGGTTTTTGTCTTACCTGTTGGGCGTCTGACAGCCATGCCAAATATGCCTCCCTATGTCATGGGATTGTTAAATCGGCGTTCAAAAGTGCTGTGGGTCATTGACTTGGCTAAGATGCTGGGATTACCCGGAATCGAAACGAATGTTCAACATTACAATAGCGTAATTATCAATAGTGGGTCAGTCTCTCTATTGCTCATTGTGCAATCCGTTGAAGGGGTGTTGCGCCTAACACCAGAAAATATTCAACCCCCCCTGGGGCAAGTCTCATCAGGTCTAGTGCCCTATTTACGCGGATGTGTCTTGCTCGATACAGAAATTTTATTAGTGCTAGATGCCGAGGCGATTATGCGATCGCCTCTTCTACACAACACTTAGGCTCTATTCACTGGGGGATAGAAACGTCTGAATTGTTCAGGATGAAGGAGGAAAAAAGGTTCTACTCTCACCACCTAAAAATAATTAGAAAATCCTGGGATTCGTGAAAATTTACATTGACCTTAATTCTAACCATCCACCTAATTTTCATCCTTCATCCGCCACTTCGGGAAAGGAGCAAGAACCTGACATCTTTCCTCCTTAATTCGCAGTCCCCCAAAAAGCCAATTTATTATTATGTAATGGTGCTGGTTTCATGGTTAAACAATTCAATACAGCAAGCTCTGGTGATAATTCAATTCCTGATAGCATCAGCCAAAATAGCTCTCTTCACAATTCCTCATTTCATCCGGTCTTGGATGCCGAACCTGTTCGCACTGGCGTTACAAAATCCATGATGGATAGAACTTCACTTCAGAATGAGAGTACCCTGAAGGCTTACGTACCCCCTCAACCACTCAACAGCTCTAGTGCTGCGTCTTGGTGGGGGCGGATGAGCTTCAAAACCAAAGCAACCGCTTTAGCAATTGCCCTTGGCGTCCTCCCAGTCATGACGATTGGGGGAACCAGCTTGGTTATAACCCAAAGCGCTATCAATCAGGAACTCAAAGAGGCTGATGCATCGGGTCAAACCGTAAAAGCCCAACAAGCCAAAGCCCTAAACAATCAACTAGCCCTCATCCTACTTTTAGGCATGGGGGTAACAGGAGCACTGGCAGGTTTTTTAGCCACTCTCTTTGCCGAACAGACGACCCGAAAACTGCGACACGCCACTCATGCTCTTGATCAACTGAGCAAAGGGGAAGTGAATACCCGCCTATTGGTGGAAGGCTCTGACGAACTCGCTCTCCTCGGTTCTAACATCAACGGCATCGCTAACTTTGTTGAAACAATTGTTTTAGAGCAAAAAGCCAACCGGACGAAACTCCAAAACTATGCCGATACGTTGAGCGCCTCCACTCGTGGTGACAGCCAATTCCTTTTCGACCAAGCCGTCAATCAAGCCAAAGAGGAACTGGGCGTAGAACGTGTGGTCATCTATGGCTTTGAACCTGATTTATCCGGCTGCATCGTTGCCGAAGCCGTCGATCAGGGTTGGCCTAGAGCCTTAGCCGACCGCATCAGTGACCCTTGTATTCCAGGAAAACTCCTAGACGAGTACAAGAGAGGACGAGTCGTTCCCACCAGTGACACCCGGGCTACTAATTATTCCCCTGCACACCTACAGTTGTTAAACCGACTACAGGTAAAAGCCAACTTAGTGGTACCCATCGTCGCCGCCGGTAACCTCCTCGGTCTACTGGTGGCGCATCAGTGTTCCAGCACGCGGGTCTGGCAAGATACAGAAGTTCATTACCTCCAGCAGTTAGCCACTCAAGTCGGACTGTCCTTAACGGGTGTGAGTTTGGCGCAATCAAGAAAAGCCGAAGCCGAACGCGCCCAACAACTGAATGAAATTATCTCTCGTGTTCGGGAATCGATCAAAGTCGAAGAAATTTACCATTCTGCCATTACAGGCATCCGAGAAGCCTTAAAAACCGACCGCGTCATGGTCTATCTGTTTGACGAAAACTGGCAGGGAACCATTGTGGCGGAATCCGTAGGCAGTGGCTGGCCCAAAGCCTTGGGGGCAAACATTGCTGACCCCTGTTTTGCCGAGCAATATGTGGAGAAGTATAAGCGGGGTCGAGTCAAAGCCACCGAGAATATTTACGACGCGGGCTTAACCAAATGTTACCTGGGTCAACTCGAACCGTTTAAAGTCAAGGCCAATTTGGTCGCCCCGATTCTGGCAGAGGGCAAGTTACTCGGTTTGTTGGTGACCCATCAGTGTTCCAGCACGCGGCCTTGGCAGGAAGCGGATATCACTTTCTTTAAGCAGGTGGCGATTCAAGTTGGTTTTGCTTTAGACCAAGCTGCTCTGCTTGAGCAGCGAGAACAAGCCCGGATTGTCGCAGAAATGGTTTCTGTGGAGCAACGTCAAGAGAAAGAAGCCCTCCAGCTTCAACTGTTAGAACTGCTCAGTGATGTGGAAGGGGCAGCGAGGGGTGACCTGACGGTGCGGGCGGATGTCACCACTGGGGAAATTGGGACGGTGGCGGACTTCTTTAATGCGGTAATTGAGAGTCTGCGGGAAATTGTCACCAATGTGAAAACAGCCGCGACTCAGGTGAACACGTCACTGGGAGAAAATGAAGGGGCAATCCGTCAGCTTTCGGAAGAAGCCCTCAAGCAAGCTCTTGATACGACTCGCACCCTGGACTCGGTTCAAGAAATGAGCCGTTCGATTCAACAAGTGGCAGAAAACGCTCGTCAAGCCGCCGTTGTCGCTCGTACTGCCTCAACCACGGCGGAAACCGGTGGGCTGGCGATGGACCGCTCCGTGCAAAATATCCTCGGTCTGCGAGAAACTGTTGCACAAACCGCTAAAAAAGTCAAGCGATTGGGTGAATCGTCCCAGCAGATTTCCAAGGTGGTTTCCTTGATTAACCAAATCGCCCTACAAACCAACTTGCTAGCGATCAACGCCGGGATTGAAGCAGCACGGGCGGGTGAAGAAGGTCAGGGGTTTGCGGTGGTAGCGGAAGAAGTCGGGGAGCTGGCAGCGCGATCGGCAGCAGCGACGCGAGACATTGAACAAATTGTTGAGAATATCCAAAAAGAAACGACAGAAGTGGTCGAAGCGATGGAACTGGGTACAACCCAGGTGGTGGAAGGTACCCATCTGGTTGAGGATGCCAAACAGAGCTTGAACAAAATTTTGGATGTGTCTCGGCAAATTGACACGTTGGTGCAATCGATTTCAACCGCAACGGTGTCCCAGGCGGAGACGTCTCAAGCCGTTACCGAGTTGATGAAGGAGATTGCTCTGGTCTCAGAACGCACATCTGACTCTACCCGAAAAGTCTCCGGTTCTCTCAAAGAGACCGTCGGGATTGCTCAGGAATTACAGGCATCAGTGGGTACATTCAAAGTCGGTGATTAGTGATTGTTCATTGAGGAAAGGTTCAGAGTTCTCAGGTTATCAACCGTGAAAGATAGAACCTATCAAACATGAACCATCCTTTAACGGACTCATCGACTCTCGGACTATTTAACAATCACCTTTTCTACCATGTCACAAGACAAGGAACGTGAAATTCAGCTCCAGTTCCTCGAAGAAGCCCAAGAGTACCTGGATACCATTGAATCAGTACTCCTCGGTCTAGCCGGTAGCCACATTGATGGCCAACAAATGGATGCTGTCCTGCGAGCAGCCCATTCGGTCAAGGGTGGTGCTGGAATGATGGGGTATCAGAGCTTGAGTCAACTGGCTCACCGTCTGGAAGATTCTTTTAAAGTCTTAAAAGCTCAGAGAAACTCCATCGTTATTGACCCGGAGCTGGAAAGCTTGCTACTAGTAGCCGTGGATCGCCTGCGCCAGGTGCTGGTTCTCAACCGCCAAGGGACTGACGTTGAACAACAGTGGATGGTGAATGTTGGCACCCCGGTGTTTGACCAGCTCTCATCACGTCTCGGTGACCCGGTGGCAGATGATGCCGCCACCATGCTGGGAGCAGAAGACGGCACCAATGTGGCAGCGCTGCTGTTTGAGACGGAAGTGGAGGGGTGTCTCAAACGCCTGGAGTCCGTTTTAGATGACCCACAAACGCCTTGCTTAGAGGAAGAATTGTCTATTATGGCCCAAGAGCTGGGAGGCTTGGGCGAAATGCTACAGTTGGAAGCTTTTACCCAACTGTGTGAATCCGTGATTCAACACCTGGAAGCGGCCCCAGACGCGGTGAGAGAGATTGCTTCTTCAGCACTCACGGCGTGGAAGCGATCGCAAGCTTTAGTCCTGGTCGGTCAAATGAATATCCTACCGACCCAAATCGACTGGTCGAGAGGAGAGATGCCTTTCGACATCTCTACAGATCAGAGAACTCAACCGATTTCGATTCCAACCCAAATCGAAGCGACCGATCTAATTTATTCAGAAGAGGAGTTGGCGGCTGCCTTTGACATCGATACATCTGAGCCGACTCCCTTCTTTACTAACATTCCAATTCCTTCACTGACTGCCGACGAGGCGGAAGTGGAACATCTGATGGATGAGATTTTTGAAGGGCCTGTTGTAGTACCCTTCAATCACACTTCTACTTCTGCATCCGTCCCCATCGATTCCCCAACCCATGAAGACATTGCGGCAGAACATTCCTTATTCGTAGAGGAAAATTGGCAAGAGGAGGAATTGACCGCAGCCTTTGATATTGATGTACCGACGACTTTGCCCACGGTTCCTCCAACTCCGGTTCGTTCATACACGACCCAGTACGTCAAGAGCAAGGATGAGTACACAGAAGAATCCGTTGCGGTACCGACAAGCAGCACCTCTCTTTCTAGAGAAGTTCAAACGGTTAAGAGTGAAGTTATCTCCAGAGATATCAAATGGCAAGAAGTCAAGCCAGATTCCACATCCAGTCCTCAAACGGCAGAAACTCAGGAAAACACAGTCCGAATTCCAGTCCGGCAGCTTGATCGACTCAACGAGCTATTTGGGGAACTCACCATTGAGCGCAATGGACTCTCATTGCACTTAGGACGTTTACGTAACCTGATGGAAACCCTCAGCCGCCGAGTTGGTAATCTGGAGCAGTCGAATATGCGCCTCCGGACTACCTACGACACAGTGGCAACCCAATCAGTTCTCGAAGGAACTCTTTTGAGGGGACTGGGGAGCGGAAACTGGGGACACGGAGGACAAGAAAAACCGGGCAATACGGCTTTTTCGTCCAAATCTGCTCAATCCTCAAGTCCTCATGAAACCACCTTCCCCCTGAACAGTCAGTTCGATGCCTTAGAAATGGATCGCTACAGTGACTTACATTTGTTGTCGATGGAAGTGATGGAAACCATCGTCCAAATTCAAGAAGTCACCAGTGATATTGGACTGACGCTTGAGGATACCGACTCGACAACTCGTGAGTTAAACCAAACAGCCAAGCAGCTACAAACCCACCTCACCCGACTCCGGATGCGGCCTTTATCCGATTTGGTGGGACGATTTTCCCGAGCTCTACGAGACCTTTCTTTACAGTACGGCAAGCAAGTTGAACTCAAAGTTGTAGGAAAAGGAACCCTAATTGACCGAACCATCCTGGAGGCTCTGAGTGACCCCTTGATGCATTTGGTGCGTAATGCCTTCGACCACGGGGTTGAGGACGTGAAGGCAAGAGAGATGCAGGGTAAACCAAGAACCGCTGTGATTGAAATTAAAGCCGCTCACCGGGGTAACCAGACAATCATTACCGTCAGTGATGATGGCAAAGGGATTAATCTGAACAAAATCCGAGCCAAAGCGGAAGCCATGGGCTTGGATGCAGAATTACTCGCTGCCGCCAGTGAGGACGATTTACTCTCACTGATTTTTGAGCCTGGTTTTAGCACGGCGGAGCGAGTCACTGACCTATCGGGTCGGGGTGTGGGTATGGATGTTGTTCGCAACAACCTCAAGCAGATCCGTGGCGACATCCGAGTGGATACAACTCCAGGTCAAGGAACAACTTTTACTCTCACCGTTCCCTTTACCTTGTCTGTTGCGCGAGTCTTGCTGGTGGAAAGTAATGGCATGTTGTTGGCCTTCCCCACCGATGTGATCGAAGAAATGCTCTTACCCACTGTCGGTCAGGTTTATAAAACCCCTGGCAGCGAAGTCCTCAAATGGGAAGGGGAAATGGTTCCCCTGACTCGTTTAGATGAGTGGCTAACGTTTTACTGCCCCCGGAGAGTCACAACGCCTGAAGGTGTACCCAGCATTGGTGAACCAACAGTGCTGATGGTCAGTCTTGGGGAGCAGTTGCACGGGCTGGTTGTAGACCGCTGCTGGGGTGAACGAGAGGTGGCTATTCGTCAAGTGTCTGGACCTTTGGTCATGCCTCCTGGCTTTGCTAGTTGTACGATCCAAGGCGATGGAAAGGTGGTACCACTGGTTGATGCTGCTTCTCTGCTGCGTTGGGTCAAGAGTGAGCGTGCGCCAACAGAGCGAGGCGTAGGGGCTGGGGAATGGGGACTCGGAACGAGTCAAGAAGACAAGAGGAATTTGACACTTCATTCGTCCGGAGATGAAACTAAGGCGATCCCCAATCCCCAATCCCCCATCTCCAATCCTCAATCCCCAATCGCTCAAAGCCAAAAAGACACGATTCTCATTGTTGATGACTCGATCAATGTCCGCCGATTTTTAGCCTTGGGCTTAGAAAAAGCCGGGTATTTGGTGGAACAGGCCAAAGATGGTCAAGATGCGGTAGAAAAACTGTTGGGCGGATTGATGGTTAGTGCCGTGATATGTGACATTGAGATGCCTCGTCTGGATGGTTATGGGTTTTTGGCTCGAATCAAATCAGACCCAGCTTTTAACGAGTTACCGATTGCCATGCTTACCTCTCGTAGTGGCGAGAAGCATCGACAACTGGCGATAACGTTAGGCGCAGCCGCCTATTTTTCTAAGCCCTACAACGAGCGAGAGTTATTAACAACCCTTCGAGAGGTGATTACAGAAAGTCGAGGAATATTGCCCATTCCTTCAGGCGTCCGATAAATCCCAAGGTTGGAAATATAGAACGTATACAAGATACCGCGCTACTCGCCACCCAAGCTTGCCTTCTTTTCATCCCCAATTCCCGATCCCCAGCTATGGCTATTTTTTCGCCTCTTGCGTCCCGACGTAAAAGCCGGCGCGTTGCCGAAGTCACCCAACAACTAATCGTTTTTCGCCTACTTGATGTTGGCTTTGCCTTACCGATTAGGGCTGTCCAAAAAGTGATCCCCGGAGACAAAATTTATGGCGCACCTGGGGGTGGTGGGGTGAGTCTAACTCTTTATCAAGAGCGAGAGTTAATTGTCATAGACGTAGAACATCGGATTTTTAGAGGTACACCGAGTAAAGATTCCTTCAAAGATATAAGTCATCAAGCAGAAGAAGCACCTACTGATACAGCTCCGGTACAACATTACTTACTGATTGTCCAAAGTTCCTCTGGACAATTAGTAGGATTACCGATTGTCGAGCCACCCACTTTACAGCGTGTGCCCTCCTCAGCTTTTGCCCCCCTCTCAGCGTCCTATCTTTCTGAAGGCAATCTTCGATGTGTTAGTGCACTAATCAAACGAAATAACGACCAACCTCCCCTATTTTTGCTCAATCCAGACCAGTTAGTTCAGTCTGATCTGGCTTTACCCCCAGCATGATGTTGACACTCTCTGCCCTATAAGTGCGGAGATTCTTGGTTCATCGACACGCCAATAGACATTGGTTATCCTTGCCGCAATGCTTCAAAGAGATACCCATTCGAGTCACACTCTACTCAACTATTCGCTCTCTCATTATTAGTCGCTTGAGCTTGGCGTAGTCACTTCCATCCACATGACTCCCAATATGCCTAATTTTTCGCAAGAAACAAAACAGTTAGGCAAAGAGACGTGCGATGCGTTTCGCTGCGGCTTCTCCAAAAAAGTACGCCGCAGTATAGACTCTTGGACACTCGATAACGTAAACGCTCGTAAATTCGCTAAGGTTTCGCTATTGCTATCGCCCTCTGAGTAGCTTGGCTTCACACTTTCTGGGAATGGATCTACTTCAGCACCGATTTCTGTAACCTGGGGTTCAGCGGTTACCGGAGATTCCTCAGCAACATTTTGGGGGGGTAAATCACCTTTACTCTCTTCCTTCGATGAGTAATATTTCTGAATAGCGCTCACGACAAGAGCAATTAGAGGCAAGGTGTTTATACCAGTATTGGTTAATTTTCCTGGGTCTTTCTGCCCAGAAGGTAACTCTAAAGACATTGTTGTCACAAAACTTATTTGTTGTTTGGGGTGGAGTTCTGAAGGGCTGTTAAGTTCCTCTAGGGTGACTTGG
The DNA here is from genome assembly GCF_000317515.1 of Allocoleopsis franciscana PCC 7113. Lineage (GTDB taxonomy): Bacteria > Cyanobacteriota > Cyanobacteriia > Cyanobacteriales > Coleofasciculaceae > Allocoleopsis > Allocoleopsis franciscana. The sequence goes on from NC_019760.1 coordinate 36,073, forward strand.
ATTTGCCTTTCAGTCGAGTGCTGTCCGGGAGCTGAGCTATCAGAAATGGCGAGATTTTGTTGAGGAGCAGCAATATTTAGAACAGCCTTCCATCCTAAAGACACCTCAGTATCAGCAGAGTCAAAGTTTCTCGATTCTTGATGCTGCGTCACAGGAAACACGATGAATTGGACTTGAGTGGCTCCGTGGTGATTGATGTTCCTTTCTGCCTCTTCAGCCTGGGAAACAGTAGAAGTTGATGCCACTGGCAACGACCTTGACCTCGGAGTATCCACCGTCTGTGACGACGCAAAACCGTCAACACAGTTAGAAAGTGGAGACCTAGAATCGGGGATTTCTAGAGATTTTTGGGTCTGGAGATAACGGCTATCAGTTGCAAGCATTGCAGGATTAATAATTTCATCCTGAGTTATGTTGTCGTTTGAGTAATCAGGCTTTGTGACCAAAGTTTGACTTGGGTCTGGGTCAAGTTTGGTAGGACTATCAACTTTGTGAGTTATGTTGTCGTCTGAGTAATCAGGCTTTGTGACCAAAGTTTGGCTTGGGTCTGGGTCAAGTTTGGTAGGACTATCAACTTTGTGAGTTATGTTGTCGTCTGAGTAATCAGGCTTTGTGACCAAAGTTTGACTTGGGTCTGGGTCAAGTTTGGTAGGACTATCAACTTTGTGAGTTATGTTGTCGTCTGAGTAATCAGGCTTTGTGACCGAAGTTCGGCTTGGGTCTGGGTCAAGTTTGGTAGGACTATCAACTTTGTGAGTTATGTTGTCGTCTGAGTAATCAGGCTTTGTGACCGAAGTTCGGCTTGGGTCTGGGTCAAGTTTGGTAGGACTATCTACTTTTTCCTCCGATTGGGAAAAGGATAGATTTTGCGTGGGTTCAGTCGGTGGAGAAATTGTTGATTTTTCTTCTTCTTCACGTAGATGTACTTTCCCTACATCAGAAGAGGGTGGTGATTTTGGTTCATCAATTGGTCTGTCAGGTAACTTCCAGGAATATTCCAGGTGAATACCGGAACCGCGTGTGGAACCAATCCCAAGCGCCTCTAACTCCCTGAACCAGGAACGAATGACATCAGGTCGTGGACGGTGGCGACTATCGTAGCCAGTCTGAACTGTTTTGGCTTTAATCCAACTATTGCCAGTTGCTTTGTCCATCCGTTTAGATAACTCCACAACCTTGGCTAAGTTCGGTGCCATTTCTCCCAAATCGGTCGAACAGTTGGCGTGGATCAGCTTAACTTGACCAATGTAGAACTTAGCTAGTGCGATCGCACGTTCAATGATAGAAAGTGGGATTTCTAGATCAGGGAGAGTTTTACCTGCTGTGAGTTCATAGAGGATGTGAAGATTGAGTGCCAGCCGCCCGATGTAACCTTCCATTTTGGAATAGACAGCTCTCATGCCTGGTGAGGGATGGGAGATACGAAGCTGCTCTAGCTGGTTATAGATGGGCTGGTAACGCTTGAATGCTTCCCTTGAGAGTCTGTATTCTCTTTTTGGAAGTTGGTCGATCGCACGATAGTAATTTAATAGATGCTCGGTCAGATCAAAACTGTCGCTGTCCTCATCAGCCAGTTTGGCAGCCGCTAGAGGTTGATTGACAAACAGGAACCTTGCCCATTGACCATCTGGATCGGAGCAGTCCTTCATCAGTTGTTTGAGGACGTCTGGTTGAATGGTGCCGTAGATGGAGAGAAGCAGTCCATCGAGGTCGGCTTTAGTTCCAGCAGCGCGTAAAACAGTTGCTCCTGTGCCGTCGAAAGCGGAGAGGATGTCTTGGCGATCGCTTCCACGACCCCCGGTATATTTGTTCTGAGAGGCGAATAATCCTGCTAGTTCATCGACTAGAGCTAGAAGTGCTTTATCGGGATGAGCTTGGAACTGATAGAGAAGCCCTTCTCCGGTGGCATTGGTGAAGTAATAAAGCCGCTGTTGAGGTGATTTGGGTTTGCCCTGGGGAAATCTTTCAGAACGCTCTTTTGACTTGCACCGATCCCAGATGACAATGTCTTTTTCGTACTGAGTCAAAGCCTGTTGGTAAGCTTCTCGTTTTTCCCCCTGGATAACGGAGAGGGGCTTTTTGATAATGGCTTTGAGGATGGGCGATTTTTTCTGTCCTGACTCAGACACTAACCCAGCAAAGAGGGTAGGCGGAACGCTGAAGCCTTGGCCTTTATGAATGACGAGTTCAGTTTTAATTTTGTGGAGACTTGAAACGGCGACCAAGAGTGAGGTAAGACACACCTCAGGACGGATATTGAGAGAATGTGCCAACTGAGTCAGGGGTTGAGCAAGGTCAGCGGGGAGAAATTCGCTCAAGTTTAGGGATTGGTCTCCAAGTTGGAGGAGGTTGTCCACTTCAGATCTGCAATGCTCCCTCGATTGTTCTCGCTCCAATTCCTGGTCTATCGTTTCAAATAACCGGGCAATTTCCCGCTCTGATATTGCAGGATTATTGGTTCTGATTCTGATTTTAGCGGCTTGTAGTTCTGAGGGTGGTAAATCTTGAATCAGAATGTCTTTGATTTGGTTTCTGATTATTGCTAAGAAAGGCTTTTGTTCAAGCGATTTAACCACCATTGTTCCCCTGACCCTGTTGTTATCATCTTTGCTGTTGTCTTCGTCACCATTGGGGCTGCCACCTGTAGATAGGCGTCCACCACCTCCAGAACCATTCCCACTGCCGTGGCAAAACTCTGTGGTAATAACTTCTTGGATATGGGCTGGACATTTGGCTTTAAACGTTGCCTTGTCCAGCCGATAAACTTTTTTCCAGCAACTCTCCTCACCACCTCGGTAGAGTGCGGCTGGATGGCAAGAGGTTGGATCAATTGTGTGGAGAATGCGATTAATTCGGTCGAAGTCCAGTCCTAACTGAGTGCCAGCGTAATGCGCTAATGTCACTGCATCGCTAAAGATCGAGATGCCATTGGACTGTGCCCAGTTCTGCCAGCCGTACCATTCTTTAGTAGCTGTTGTCAGAGCTTTTGAGCGATCAAACTTCAGTTGCGCTCCGTTGGAGCCTGTTGGACAATTGCCGTGTAAAATGTCGCGACTGATGTCGTTGCCCAACATATCCAGTGGGATGCAGCCCACAGAAGGCTGATGTGTAAAGGATGTTAGCGTAGCGGGGTTTTGTCCAGTACGAAGAGGTTTTTCATCCTTTAATTTCCTTCCTCCACTTTCTCCACTTGTGTGTGTTTTTTTTGTGGAATAGATTCCGATCGCATCCATTGATTCGACTTCTACGGGGATCGCGCGTTGAATCGATTGATAAGGATTGCCAGAAGGCCCAATTGTGGGAGCTAACACGGTAAAGCGTCCTTCAAAGAGCGCTTCGCCGATATGAGGACCACCAGGTGTTAGGGAGAAGTTGGTAAAGTTGGGTTTTTGTTTAACTTTGATGCCAATTCGCCAGCCACCTGAATGCGATCGCTCAATGAATGTCTGCTTCAATTCAGGATGTTTCAGAATTGACAAGGCAGCCGTGTCACACTCTTCCTGGGTTGGGAACTGCTTAACGTCAAAATCGAGCCAGACGGTCTTGTTCCAACCTCCAAGCGTTCCAACCCCGTTGCTAGGATTGGTAAACCAGGCTTTTATCTCTGAACGTTTTGGGAGTCGCTTCTGATACTTCCGATGATTGATTAAGCGAGGGTTGCCTTCTACGTCTATAAAGGATGGATTTTTGCCAGTGTAAAGGGGTATCGGCTGGAGGTCTGCTGTAACTGGACAGTGTGCCCATACACCTTGATCTTCGTTTCCTGGAGCGATTTTGTAATATTTCCAGGCCGATTGAGCGGGTGCTACCGGTAGGACTGGGTAGTTGTGAGAGATCAGCCAGTCAATAACTTTTTGGCGTTCTGAAGATATGTCTCGATTAATTGGAGTGTGTACCATCTCATTTACCTCCCTGGTTAACCGTGTACAGGTTAGATATCAGCTCTAGCTGTTGGTTTGAGCGGCTAGACCTGTAGTCAAACAACGGAATTATCGTGTACATTGGAAGTGACATAACGTGTATGCTGACATAACGTGTGCATTTGAAGTGGCATTCATTGTGGCATTGCGTGTGCATTTGAAGTAACATAATGTGTTCATTTGAAGTAATATAACGTGTGCATTGGAAGTGACATAACGTGTGTGCTGACATAACGTGTGCATTGGAAGTAACATAACGTGTGCATTTGAAGTGACATAACGTGTTTATTTGAAGTGACATAACGTGTTTATTTGAAGTGGCATTGCGTGTGCATTTGAAGTGACATAACGTGTGCATTTGAAGTGACATTGCGTGTGTGCCGACATAACGTGTGTCGTGACATTGGAAGTGTCGGCGGTAGAAATGTCGGTAGCTAAGAACTATCGCCAAAGCTATCGCTTGTAACGTGTACATTACATTTACATTTATAGGTAGATCTTTTATCGGGGATCTACCTATCTGTTTTTTTAAATTTGCTTGAGTCTCATTTGGTGAAGCGAGGCTAGTAATTCTGCCAGGTCTTGGGGTAGAATGAAGTACAGAAAGTTTCATATCTTTAAGGTATCCACGTTCAGTTCTTAGCTGCGTGGGTGCTTTCATTTACAGGGCTGGTTTGCTGCTTTGGTTAGGCAAGAACTTGGGGCAGCACCGGCCTTTAATTATTTGTCAAAATTCAGCTTGTGGCTTTTCATTGCGAAGTCTTTCCGAGTCAAGATCAAGACGGTAAGATTCTTGGCTTTAGGGGAGTTCTGTGACGTAAGTGTTACCACTGTTGCTAGTCTCGGGAAGGGAGAGTTAGATATGTGGTGTTATATCGACAGAACAAACCTGGACAATATGGAGAATGTTTTCCATTCCCACGTTGTCAAGACTGGCAAGATGCACTCTATCAGCCGAGAATTTAGGCAAATAAGTACAAGGCCGTGGGGAGCACGGTTTTAACTTGGGTTGGAAGCAGCTTGAACCCTTTGTGCTCTTCTTGTTTCCTAGCGGGATGCTAGGGGATGTTTACTTTTATTCGTCGGTTTCCTCTTTGAGGGTGTCTCGGCGTTTTTCCTGTAACAGTTTTTCCTGTAACAGTTCTTCTAGGTTCTCGTTTCGGAGAACTTCTTCTATCATTTCGCGGACGGTATCTGACATCGTTATCCCTTTCAGGTAGCAATACAGTTTAAATCGCTCTTTTAGTGCCTCAGGCAATCGAAACCTGAGGTAGTCGTCCCTTTCCAGCGTTTGTTGCTTCTGGATATTCGTCATCATCTAAGTTCCCAGATGCGTTATGTCTAGCCGTGTGCTGTGATAACAGCATAGCAGATAATTTAATTGTTTTTGTGTGATTCAGCAATAGGTATTTGGAGGTTCTGCTCCTTTGTTTTTCTATGCAATAAAGTACTTAATTAAGTAATGCAGTAATGCAGTAATGCAGTAATTATTGGGTTGTGTGGTTTGGAGAGGGAGTTTATTTGTTATGTCTTAATTCCCTAATCCATTGTCTGCCTTTGGCTTCAGCACTCTTAGCGCTGTAATAGGTGCCGCTATGACGGTAGACTACGCCGTTGAGAGAAAGGGCTTCAAAGTGGTGTGCGTGGGCATCTTTGTACACGAGTAAGATGAGTCCTTGGATGACGGTGATGAGGTGAATTTTGGTTGGGGTCATGGTTGCAATTTACGGTTTTGATTCCTGCACTGTTTACCCCCCTCAGTCCCCCCGAATTCAAGGGGGGAAGCTAGACTCCGACTCCTGTTCTTCCCTTAGCAACCGGAGGTCAGACTCCAACTCCTGTTCCCCCTAAAGCATCGGGGGTTAGGGGGGTTATGCAAGTTCTGTGCTGAATTTACTTTTGAGTTGTTTGGGATATGTGTATGGCGGGTTGGACGCTTGGGTGAGAAGCATCTACGGGCTTGGGCTTAGAATGGGTTTTAGCTGAATAAGGGTTCTGTCCTGGGAAAAGGCTGTGATAGCTTTCCCAGGTGTTGTTTGATTCCTTGTTTGGGGGTCGTGTTTGCCTTAATGCACGGTTGTGCATTGGGTGGACTGCTGACCCGGTCTGGACGGGCGGCGTGTTCTTATGGGTACTCTCTTGAAGTCCTTTTTTGGGCTGGGGTATCCACAGTAGTCTTGCCGACTTGGGAGCTGTTTACTTGCTGTTAGTCTGCTCCATAGGCTGTTATAGGGCTGTTCTTTTGCTTCACAATGACTTTACCTTAAACGCGTAGACATGGCAAGTGACGAGATAAGGAGAATAAGCATCAAGCTGCCACAGTCAGAGTACGAGCGGCTAGAAGTCTACTGTCAAAAGACTCACAGAGGCAAAACAGAAATTATTCGAGAGTTTATCAGGTCGCTGCCTGAGCCTGAGCCTGAAATTGAGAAGAAGTAGTCACATACTCTTTGTTGAGTTCATAAGCCATACATTAATCCATTTTTTGTACCTGTATTGTATGGCGCATGTAAGGCAATGGCAAGCAACCCGGCTCAAATCCAGAAAAAGATAACGTTCCGTTTACCCCTAGTCGAGTTAGAGCGTCTAGAGGAAGAATCCCTTAGGACTGGCAGAACTAAGACGGATATCCTACGGGAATTCATTCGGACGCTTCCGCGCTCTCCAGAGCCTGAACCTAAGTCTGAGAAAAAGTAGGCACACCGCAATTGGGCACGAATATGGCAAGTGACGAGATAAAGAGGGCTACATTCAAGCTGCCTCTGTCAGAGTACAAGCGGCTAGAAGCCTTCTGCAAAAAGACCTACAGAGGCAAAACAGAAATACTGCGAGAGTTCATCAGGTCGCTGCCTGAGCCTGAGCCTGAAACTGAGAATAAGTAGGTGAAGGTGAGGGGTGGGTGCGCTCCTATAGTTGCTTGTTTTTAACACAACGGCAACCAATAAAAAACCGCCTACTCAAGGCGGCTTATACGGTAAATATTCAACACTCAGAAATTTTTTGTCACTTTTCTGACGTTTTAGACGCTTTCTTCTTATTCCAGTATTGCTTTTCTGCTCATGTATTCATCCCGGCTAATTAAATTTCGATCAAAGGCAACCTTTAAGTTGTAGAGCTTTTCAAAGTTATGGATTCGCTTGTTCAACTTAGCTTCTGTTACTTCAAATTCTTCGGGATCAATTACTCCCATGTCTTTGAGTTCTCGGAGTTTTTGTAGTTCGGCTTGAACTTCTTTTTTTGTTCGGATTAGCTCTTGTGCTTTTAGTTGATCGGCTTGCTTAGCCTTGATTTCTTTTATGGCTTCTAGAAGTTGCTCTCGTTCCCAATCGAGTTCCTTAATAGGAATGAATAAGGGCACAATAAATTCCTGAATTACAGGCTCAGTTTTGCGAAGCGTGTCAGCAACAGCCTGCCCTATTAGGGTATAGCTTTTCTCAATTTTTATATCGATTTCCTTAATTTTGATTTCCAATTTTGAGAGTTCTTCATTTCTTTGGGCTTCGGCTGAAGTTTGAGTTGATACTTCAGACATTCCTTCATTAATTGCCCGACTTAGATTACTGAAAATTTTATTCATGGCTAGTGGCTCCTTTGGGATTAACAAACTCTAAAGGTTTTGGAATTACAGTGAACTCAGAATGATTTGTTTTTGTAGCTTGAATTCTTCTTCTGAAATTTCGTTGACTTCATATTTTTCCTTGAGTTGCTTCAGTTGGTTTATAGCTTCTTGTTTTGTTTCAGAATCACTGACTTGTTTTTCGTTTTTCTCGAAACTATAAGCTAAAACCGATGAGGATTGTTTTTGTAGCCGCTGTTGAGCTTTATTAACTGCCATTACTTGTTCGGCTGTTATAGCTCCAGTTCCTATCAGACCCAGCAAATTGCTAAAGCTTTTTGAATTTTCTTCTGCTTTTGTTACTAAGTTAAACATGAAGCTAACAGCAAAAACATAGCCTAAAATCTTAAGACTATTGATTCCTCTATTTAAGTAAAGGAGTCCACCTGGTAAAAAAATAAAGCTTAAGATTCCTGCTATAACAGCATTTTTAGAAGACAGTTCCTCAGTTCGTGCTATATCTCTTTTCGTAGGAATGAATGGATTACATTGATTTTTAGGTTGATTTTCCAATGTATCTTTATTCATTTCCTTGGCTTCCTGAGTTAATAATTTTTTGTGACTTATCTAGTTTTCTCATTCCTGTAGTTTTTCCGCATTGGCGAAATTACTGAAAAAAAATTTTTGTAATTTGGTATATCAGTGAAAATACGGTTATATTTTTTGCCAATACAGTCCCCCCCACTGTGGAGGTCAGTAAGTAGGGTGGGTTACGGCTGTGCCTAACCCACCAAATGCCTGTTACCTCATCGACATCGATGCGTTACGCGAGAGAAGTCGCATCCTACTGAGTACTGACTGTAGTTATCAGGAAGTCACGCTCAAGACGAAAGCCAGTCCTGTGCAGGGACTGGTAAAAATGCTGCTGAAAATGCAGTAATGCAGTAATGCAGTAATTAAGGTCTTAATGCAGTAATGCAGTAATGCAGTAATTAAGGCAGGTTACACGCAGCCGTAACCCACCAGATAACTGTGAGTAGAATGATGGAGAATCTTACCGAATATCGAGAAGCTGAAAGCTGTTGACACTAGGCATCTCTAGAAGCCAAACTCGGACACAGGTAGAACCAAAAAAATATAGCGGCTTTTGGTGCGATCTTGATTAACCCGTCCGTTAGCACAACGGGATGTTCCTTGTAGGGGTTGCCTTCTTCATCGCCCAATTCCGAATAAAGCCCTGCCCAACTATTTGATTAGGGCGGAATCGTTCAGTCGTGACGACCGTCAAATCGAGCTAAAGCGAAAAGATTTAAAACTACTATGACCTTTTCTCAATCAGAACAATCTTCGTCTCAAGAACCTCGCCGATTATTGATTACGGGAGGTGCTGGGTTTATTGGCTCGAATTTCGTCCATCACTGGTGTGAACACTACAAGAGCGATCGGGTAGTGGTGCTGGACGCCCTCACCTATGCCGGGAACCGCAACACACTCAAAGAGTTAGAAGGACTGGAAAATTTCCGGTTTGTCCAGGGAGATATTTGCGATCGCGCCTTAGTCGATAATCTGCTCGAAGAAGAAGCGATTAACACCGTGGCTCACTTTGCGGCGGAGTCTCACGTTGACCGCTCGATTTTAGGACCAGATGCCTTCGTTCGCACCAATGTCGTTGGCACCTTCACCCTCTTGGAAAGCTTCCGGCAGCATTGGGATGGTCGAGGCAGCAAGAATAGCGATCGCTTCCTCCACGTTTCTACTGATGAAGTCTATGGGACGCTTGGGCCAGACGACCACCCGTTTACCGAAACCACCCCTTACGCCCCCAATAGCCCCTATTCGGCATCCAAAGCAGGTAGCGACCACCTCGCCCGCGCTTACTACCATACCTATGGTGTGCCGACCATCATCACCAATTGCTCCAATAATTACGGTCCCTACCATTTCCCCGAAAAACTAATCCCCCTGATGTGTATCAACATCCTCCTGGGCAAACCCCTGCCTGTTTACGGGGATGGACAGAACATTCGGGATTGGCTGTATGTCCGAGACCATTGCAGTGCACTCGATACCGTCATCCACAAAGGGGTTCCCGGCGAAACCTATAACGTCGGCGGAAACAACGAAGTCAAAAATCTTGACCTCGTTCACATGCTGTGCGACCTAATGGATGAGTTAGCGCCCAACCTACCCGTGAAACCGGCAAAAGAACTCATTACCTTTGTGAAAGACCGACCGGGACATGACCGCCGTTACGCCATTGATGCGACTAAAATTAAAACAGAACTGGGTTGGTCTCCCTCTGTAACCGTAGAAGAGGGACTGCGTCAAACCATTGAGTGGTATCTGACTCATGAAGATTGGTGGCGACCCTTGCTGTCAAAAGAGTATCAAGAATACTACGCCCGCGTTTACGCTTAGACCGTTGGGGTCTTTCAGGGCGGAGTTGATCAAGGATAGATTAGAAAATACCGAAACATTGATTGTCCTTCAGGGTTGACCTACTCGCAGAACTCACTTGAGAGTGCCGCTAAGATGTCTTTAAAAAGACTGAACAACCGAGTCTTAGTAATCCAATTGGGAGGTAAGGCTTGACGCGAGTCGGATTAGTTGTTATTGGACGAAATGAAGGCGATCGCCTTCGCCAGTGCCTGCATTCCGTAACCGGGAAAGTGGCACGCATTGTCTATGTCGATTCTGGATCGACGGACGGCAGCATCGAGTTGGCGCGACGCTCTTGCGTGGATGTGGTAGAACTTGACCTGTCCACCCCTTTTACGGCTGCTCGTGCCAGAAATGCGGGATTCGACCATCTGCTCTCAGTCGAACCCCAACTGGACTTTGTCCAATTTGTGGATGGAGACTGTGAGATTGTTGAAGGCTGGATTGATCGCGCCGAAAAGGAACTTGAATCCAACCCAAACATAGCTGTGGTCTGCGGTCGTCGGCGAGAGCGTTTCCCCGAACAGACAATCTACAACCAATTGTGCGACATAGAGTGGAATACTCCAGTCGGCGAGACCAAAGCCTGCGGGGGAGATTCCATGATGCGTGTCAAAGCGTTCCAACAAGTTGGCGGATTCAATCCCACGCTGATTGCTGGGGAAGAACCCGAACTTTGCGTCAGACTGCGCCAGAACGAGTGGAAAATTTTCCGTCTCGATGCGGAAATGACCCTACATGACGCACAAATGACCCGGTTGGGTCAGTGGTGGAAACGGGCAACTCGTGCGGGTCATGCTTACGCGGAAGGGTCTTGGTTGCATGGGGGCGAACCAGAGCGGCATTGGGTCAAGGAAACCCGGAGTATTTGGCTCTGGGGCTTGTTTATTCCTTTATTAGCCTTGGGGACAGCATGGCTAACCCACGGCTTAAGTTTGTTACTACTGCTCGTATATCCGTTGCAGTTCATTCGCACGTTCCTCAGCTTGCGCCGCCAAAACCTCAGCAGTAAGAACGCGGCTCTCTATGCCCTTTCTTGTACCGTGGGTAAATTTGCACAGGTAGAAGGAGCCTTGAGCTTTTTACGCGCTCGACTCAAGGGCAGCCAAAGTACACTGATTGAATATAAGCAGTGACGATGCGTGAGAGCACTGCAAGAGCGAACGTCAGGGTTAATCAACAGTTCCATGTCTGAGCAAATTCGATAGCGAAGCGAAGATCGCAAGAGCCGTTGATTATTGTTCAGCTTTTGTGACAATCCGTCACAGCAATGTTAAATTGACACACCTAGAGCAGAAAGCGTGCTTGGGATTTTTAGCTCGATGAGCTTGCCTTGACTATGAAGCATTTACCGAAGCATTTACCGACCTTACAACCCCTAGGACTTTCTCCCCAAGCGTATAAGTTACCGAAAGTAACGCGGGACTCATGGACGCCGTTTCAAGAGGGCTTGAACCGATGATTGTCTGCGTCCATGAAGATCGGGTTGAATATCTAGTTGGGCTAAAGCTTACCGTCTTGAGCCTCGCACGCTATTGCCCAAACCTACCCATCATCATTAGCTGTCCTCATCCCCCTGACTCCTTTCGTGACTGGGTTGCCGCCTTGCCTAACGCCCAACTGCTCAGCGACCCCAATCTCGGCGGACTCAGTTGGAACGTGAAGCCGAAGGTTCTTCTGCGCTGTCTCGATGAGGGTCATCGCGACGTGATCTGGATCGACACAGACATTCTGATCACCCAGGATTTCCGCCCACACTTCGCGCACCTTGACGACGAAACGGTGGTTGTTGCCCAAGAAGGTTACTGGGGACAGCACCAAGGTGGAACCCACCGAACCGTTGCTTGGGGGCTGAAGCCAGGTCGGACACTTCCCGCCACAGCCAACACGGCAATTACGCGAGTGACGTCTCGGCATGTTGAACTCCTCAAAGCCTGGGAAACAATGCTCAATCACCCGGCATATAGGAGGGCAATAAGCCGACCCTACTACGAGCGTCCGATGCACATGCTTTCGGATATGGAAGTGTTCACGGCGCTAATTTGCTCGACAGAATTTTCTGACATCCCTGTCGAGATGCTGGTGCGAGGCAGCGATATCGCTCAATGTTTCGGACCTGCGGGCTACACTCCCACCGAACGATTGAGCAACCTCCGCCAGAGGTTGCCCATATTTATCCACTCTCAAGGCGGTAAACCTTGGGAGAGAGCTCCATCTCCGGGAGCGGTTTGGAGTGCTGAGGAGCGGTTTCTCTCTTCGCTGCGGCGATACTACGATTACATACACTTAGAACTTTCTCCCTATACAGCTATTGCCCGCGAATACCAAGAACAGCTTGGGGAAGAGACGAGCTGGTTGGAGATTAAAAGTACTCCTGCACGCCTTTTTGCCACCCTGTCTGCGGGTCATCCCATACTGCAAGGTTTACCTCTAGCTGTTTTTGACGCTGGGGTTCGTCACGCCCGTCGTCTGCTCCGTATTGGTCGCTACCGTCTCGATGAGAGCTTCAACCTAGAGTCCTCACCTCTCGAAGCCATGCACGAATAAAGCTAAAAGTCAAGGTCTTGTTGTAACGCACTTGAGTTGAGCGAACTCGTACAGGGACAAAGAAGATGAGGAACATGACTGATCGAGAACTAGAGGAGAAACGTCAAGGATGCGAGTAGTGATTGTGGCGGAAAATGCCTCGGCGAAACTCGGAGGTGAAGCGTTCGATCCACTGCATTACTTTCGGGTACTGCGATCGCGTAATATTGAAGCCCACCTAGTGGTGCATTCCCGCACACAAGCGGAACTGCAAGCCATGTATCCAGAGGATTGCTCATACATGCACTTTGTCCCTGACACCTGGCTGCATCGGCTGTTATGGTTTTGCGAACAGCGCTTGCCGAGACGGGCGGGGGAGGTCACAATGGGGCTGCTCAGTCATCTGTATACACAAAGTATCCAGCGCCGCCTAATCCACCAACTGGTTCGCGAGTACCAAATCGATTTAGTTCACGAGCCAATCCCGCTCTCACCCAAATACCCGTCACTGATGTTCGGACTGGGAGTTCCTGTCATCATCGGCCCCCTAAACGGTGGTATGGAATTTCCGCCAGCATTCCGCTCTCGCCAAAACTATTTTGAGGAATTGACGATAGCCGTCGGTCGCCAAGTTTCTAATTTCTGCAATCGCCTTCTTCCAGGCAAGCTAAGAGCCAAGACACTGCTCGTAGCTAATGAGCGGACGAAACAGTCACTACCGAAGGGTTTGCGCGGCACAGTGATAGAACTGGTGGACAATGGGGTAGATTTATCCGTGTGGCGACCTGTGGCTCCAGTCCCGAAGGAGCCGAACCAGAGGGTTCGTTTTGTCTACGTCGGTCGGTTGGTGGACTGGAAAGCGGTAGACTTGCTGCTAGAAGCCTTCCAACCTGTTGCCGCCCAAACCGATGCCATCCTAGAAATCATCGGCGATGGCAAGCTACGGCAGGAACTGGAAGCCCTCTCGCAACGCCTAGGATTGACTGACAGTGTTATATTTACGGGCTGGCTGTCTCAAGCAGAGTGTGCCAAGAAGCTACAGCAAGCTGACGGAATGGTTCTGCCCAGCCTGCTGGAATGCGGTGGGGCAGTGGTTCTGGAAGCTATGGCTATGGGACTGCCAGTAATTGCCACAAATTGGGGTGGCCCTGCCGATTATCTGGATTCCACCTGCGGGTTTTTGATTGACCCGACTTCAAAAGAAGCATTTGTGAACGAGTTAACCGACGCCATGATCAAGCTGTCCCTGTCACCTGAACTTCGGCTCTCTATGGGACGCGCAGGACTTGAGCGTGTCCAGAAGTATTTTGACTGGGAGCGTAAAGTTGACCGAATCCTGGAAATTTATCAAGAGACTTGCGCCGAAAAGCCGACACAATGTATTGGTTCAGGCAGGGCAATATAGAACTCTGAACATGAGCAAAAAGTTTTGAATGGTAAACTCTCCAAAGATAGAGATTATTTCCCCTCTCGTAATCTTTGAAGCAAGAGGGGATGAAAGGTTTTGCAGAAGCTAGAATACAAGCCAAAAAATTGGATTTTGCATCTTTCCTTAATCAAATTCACAAATGGCGGCTACCACTCTAGCTAAGTCTGCCTCGGTTAAGTCATTGTAAAACGGTAGACGGACTAAGCGATCGCTCACATCTTCAGTCACTGGACAGTCTCCTTCCTTACCGCCAAACTTCTGTCCCATTTCCGACAAGTGCAAGGGCAGATAGTGGAAAGCGCTGATGATATTCTGAGCTTTCAAGTGAGCAATCAAGGCTTGGCGCTTTTCCAGGGAAGGCATCAACAAGTAGAACATGTGATAAGCCTGCTCACAGTGGTCTGGCACAATCGGAAAGCGGATGCCATGCTTCTCGGCCCAGTCCTGAATATTTTTGTGATAATACTCCCATATTTCCTGCCGTTTCGCTTGAATCTGCTCCTGGACTTCTAGCTGAGCATACAAGTAGGCAGCGAGCATATCCGAGGGGAGATAACTCGAACCAACGTCAACCCAAGTATATTTGTCTACCTGACCGCGATAGAAGCGACTGCGGTTGGTTCCTTTCTCGCGGATAACTTCAGCTCGTTCAATATACTGGGGATCGTTAATCAGCAGAGCACCGCCCTCACCACAGTTAAAATTTTTTGTCTCATGAAAGCTCTGAGTAGCCAGACATCCAATAGTCCCTAGATACTTCCCTTTGTACTTGCCAAAAAGCCCATGGGCGTTGTCTTCAACAACCGCAATACCGTATTTTCCAGCCAATTCCATAATGGCGTCCATCTCACACCCAATCCCGGCATAGTGTACGGGGACAATAACTTTAGTACGGGGTGTGATCAGTTGTTCTAGCTTGTTCTCGTCCAAATTGAGTGTATCTGGACGGATGTCGCAGAAGACGGGATAGACACCCCGTAAAACAAAAGCATTGACTGTAGAAACAAAGGTGAAGGAAGGAAAAATGACTTCATCACCGGGCTGGAGATTCAGCAACAGCGCGGTCATTTCCAGGGCGTGGGTACAAGAAGTAGTCAGTAGCGCTTTAGAAACTCCTAAGGTCTGTTCTAGGAGAGTATGACATTTTTTAGTAAAAGGTCCATCGCCACAAGTGTGTACATTCTTGATGGCTTGTCGAATATACTCAAATTCTTTTCCAACAGCAAAAGGTTGGTTAAAAGGAATTGTAGACAAAAGTCACCTCCGCTTGCAGTTTGTTATTAGAAGTCAGCTTTTCGCTAGCATCAATAGCTTTGAGGAACGAAGCACCAAAACCGAGATTACCTAAAACTTCTCGGTAACTAACCAATTTTTTCCAAGCACCGAACTAAAGCTAGTGCACTGATTCGATGGTGGAATTTTTCGGCAACCTTTTTCCGCGATTCTTGCCTCAGTCTTAAGGACAATTCGGAGTCTTTTAAGACATTTACTATAGCATCAGCCATTTCTTTGGGTTTTTCGGGTTGTACCAATATGGCATTAACTCCGTTATCGATCAACTCAGAATTACCACCCACATCCGTTACAATTACTGGCATTTCCATTGCCATCGCTTCCATGATGGCAACTGAGATTCCTTCATTCAAACTAGCTAAAGCGAAAATATGAGCTTCTTCAATTCCCTGGCGATGTCGTTCTTCGGAAACAGCTCCAAGTAGCTCAACGTAATCGGACATTGATTGTTCTTGAATGAATTTTTCAAGCTCCTGACGATATCCACTACCACCTTTTTCGTCTTCGCCAGCAATCTGTAACCGAACGTCAAATCCCCATTCTCGAAGCAATTTTACAGTTTCTACGAGGTACTTGTGTCCTTTCACCGGGTTGAGACGCCCACAAGTGTAGATTTGGCATGGAGTACCCGCTTCCCAAGGAATATACGGGCTATTACGTTTAATTTCATCCAGATTGACGCCCACCGGAGCGATGACGACTTGTTGGGGTAGGAAACCAGCCAGTCTATCTTGAGCCACCTTGAAGAGCAGTTCAGACATGATCAGGGCAAAGGAAGCATGAGTCCATTTTTGTTCCTGATTTGGCCCATATCCTTCTAGGGTTGGACCAAGGAGTGACAAACTGTAAGTGATCCCTGACAGAATTGAAGCAAACATGGCAATGTTCGCCGCATCAGCACAGGAAGCAACATGGATGTGAGACCAGCCTTTTTTCCTCGCTAGCCAAGCAAGTTTGGCACCTATTAAAATCAGCGCCAACAGACGCAGCTTTTGAGCTAAGGATAGGTCTTTAGCTTTGGTAATAACACTGAGGCAATGGAACCAAGCAAACGGTCCTGCTCTGAGTAACTCTATCGATGCGCCAAAGAAATCTTTGATCGTAAAGGGAACTAAATAATCGGTATTCTTTTGAGCCTCTTGAGCCCATGAATGGGAGGCAATAGACTTCGGGGGGCATCGAGTAGATACCCAATCAGATTCTATGTCAAGCTCTTCTAAGGCTTGTCGCTCTCTCCATAAAAAAATATGGGTTTGTCCTGGAAATTCAGGGACGAAATATCCAATGTGTTTTTTCATAAATAAATCACTGAAATTTGTATACAGTAACCTCAGTCATCATGAAAAGAAAACTACAGTCGAAAATAGAACTCTTGCTCAAGTCAATTTTTACTACCCGGCTGTAGGACTTATCGCCCTTTTGTTTACCATTTATGCAAGAGAGCTAATGACCCTGATTAACTAACAAATTCAGAAGAGGTCGCTAGGCATCAGGATTAACCGTTAGTTCAGTTAATCATCCCAGTCAAACGCTGTTGATTAAGACTCGGAAGTCTCGACAGCATCCCGTTCTGTGCGAACCCACTTCTTTTGTCGTCGAATAATAAACGCCAGATACAGGGGAATCTTCCAAAGAATGTAGAAAGGCACGGATAAAAGTGTCTGTACCGGGAAATCTTCTCGACCAAACTTTGCCCAAGCGCTAGCGATGGAGATAAAAATGAGTTGCCCTTCTATGGCTAAAAAAATCGAGGGCATCCATGAAGCGCCCAATGTCCCCGCTAATAACGCACCTCCCATGCAAACGACCCAAATCATCACTAATAGGGAGAGGGGTGGAATACACAAATCTAGGGCAAATGCTAATAGGTCGAAACGTCCTTTCACCACAGCCGCTTTGAACAGTTTTGGTACTTGTGTCAATAGGGTTTGCAAGTGACCATGCTCCCAGCGCGTCCGTTGAGATTGGGCGGCTTGCTCCTGCTGCGGGAGACGCCCTATCACTTTTGCCTCCTGTTCAAAGACAGGAGCAAGTCCTGCGATTGCTAAATCTATAGCGAGCTGCATGTCCTCAACAATATTGCCACTAGCAAGGGTCGCCTTGGCAATGGCAGACCAAGGGAACGCCATACCCGTACCCGTTAACAAGCAGGGCAACCGCAGTTGTGCTAATCCACTGGGACGGACTAAGTTCTTCACCATAAACGCCAGCGCCGATATCGAATCCTTGGGGCCTGGGTTAGCGGGTTGTTCCATAAGGTAGGTGGCTTGAACAGGTCGTGCAACCGACGCGGCGAGACTTGCAATCCGTTCAATTGTGCCTTGCTGAACAATACAATCTGCATCAACCATCACAACCACGTCCGGGGGGTCTGCCTCGATAGACCGTAAGCCATAATCTAAGGCATACCCTTTCCCCCTTCGCTCCGGGTCGGGGTCTTGTCGTTCAATTACGATTGCCTTGGGCACTGTTTTTGTATGAGTTCCAGCTGGGGCAATTGCATCAAGTGTACGTTCGCTCAGCACTTGCTCTTGGGCAATGCCCACATTCGCTAACAGTGCAATTTGGCTTTCACAGCAGTGCTTTGCTATCGTTGCTGTTTCATCAGTACAATTATCGGCAATGACGATAAGGCGATCTTGATCCGTTAACTGAGGCAATATTGTCTCTAGCGTTGTACCAATTCCAGCCGCTTCATTGTGAGCAGGAACTAACACCGCTATTCTTGGTCGGGGTACGCTCTTCACCCATGACTCAGTTCGACCTGGTAATAAGGCTGCAATGCATTCAATAAAAAGAACCGCGATGGGAACGAGCAGTCCAAGTGCGATTACGGATAGGATGATATCAACAACTAAAAACACTGGCTGATAGTTGACAAATAAATGGATTGGCTTAGCAACAAGTCAACGGTCTAGAGCGTCTTACACCAAATTAGCCGTTTATTGTAAGAACAGACAAGACCAAAGAAACAAAAGATAGCTGGGGAACACTTCACACAAATCAAGTAATTCGTCTCACTATGTCTAGTTTTGGCCTAATTACCGCTTGATAAGAGCCTCCGTTCTTAGGTGAGCCATTAAAATTGTAACAATCTGAACTTATAACCTAAATAAACAACACCAGAGCTACTTAAAAGCTACCGTTGACATAGGCTAAGCACTACTACGGAAAGCCAGCAGAGACATCCGGAAAGATGATTTCAACGCTCGCGTAGGCTGCGTCCGCTCCAATATTATTGGAATCCTAAGTAAGGCAGAGGAAATCTGCCTAGTTGAATATTTCGGTCTAGAGAAGGCAGACGGCTGCCAGAGCTACAGGAAATGGTTACGTCAGTCAAAGCTCCAATAGCTGAGATCAGAGTGATCCTGTACTAAGTGCAGTCTTGCACAAATAACTAAGCTGCGTAACAACCAAGAGGGTACTTCACACACTTCATTCCTTTTCATGGAAACCAATAAATTGTGTGAACAAAAATTTACAAGGAGGAAAAAGAAAGAAATGGTAATGCACAGATAAATACATAAAGCGGGAAATCCTGCCGTTATACCGCCAGGATTAACAGGTGAGAAAATCAATCCTCAGTACTCAGTTGTTCCGTACACCGTTGTTCCATCCGGCATGATAGCCAGACTTAAGTCAGCACCCTTTAGATTAGTTTTGATCAGAACCGCCTTGGTTAAATCAGCGTAACGCAAGACAGCATTATTAAAATTAGCTCCTGTTAGGTTGGCTCCCGTCATATGGGCTCCGACCAGCGTAGCATTACTTAAGTTGGCACTTTCTAACTTAGCACCCGTTAGATCGGCATCTCGAAGCTCGGTACGATTCAGGGTAGCCATACTTAAATTTGCCTTAGCCAAGTTGGTATTTAAGAGTTGAGCATTACTGAGATCAGCACCTTGAAAGTCGCATTCTTGAAAGTCAGCTCCATCCAAGTCAGCATAAGTTAAGTTGGCTTGATTGAGACGCGCACCGCTCATTTTGGCATCTTTGAGCTTGGTATTCTTGAGATTGGCACGGGAGAGGTCAGTATTTCTCAAGTCAGCACCACTCAAGTCTAGACCACTCAGATTAATTTCACGGAGGTCACACCCAACACATCTCTTGGTTTTCAAAATCAGTGCAACATCTATTTTTTTAGCTTTAAGCGGTTTAACCGCTTTTTGAATATTTTCCAGAGGCTTAATTCTTAGCGGTTGCGTTATATTTTCAGCAACGGATAAACGTACTGCGATTGGCAGTGTGGCAGCAGCTAATAGCGTTAAGACGATAATAACGGTTCTTAAGTTCATACGCCAAAGCCTGCGATTTTTGAGTTGTGACTATCCCTTTATTTACTTTACTCGTTCAATAAATCAAAAGACCGGATTTAAAGCTTAAAGTTTCGATAAAGTCAAATCTAATTAAACTCTCCCAAAATGAATTTATGAAACAAATACTATGATTTTTTTGAGGAGGTTCGTGTGTTCATAGTGGAATTCATCTGCGTCGTTCTCATAAGTCAGTTAAGGTGAAATCTATGTAATAACCAGTCTGGCTGACCGCAGATCATGGGATACAAGCTCCTCCCCTTCGCTCTGGGTCTTTCTAGGACCGCTTTTAAAAGGAATTAATTTTCTGATTAGGTATAATGGCTCAAGCTAGCCCACTACAGGTAGGATTTGTCGGTACTACCAATCAATTCACGACGAAAAGTGATGGTGGTAGCTCCAGGTGCGAAAAACCTCACTTTTAGGGCGGAGAGTGTCAAATAATGCATTCAGTAAGGCAGTAATTACGCTTACATGTCCATCATTGCCTTAATTAATCAGAAGGGCGGCTGCGGAAAATCTACCACAGCCGTACATTTCACCTACTGGCTAGCCACCCAAAAGAAAAAGAAGGTACTGCTGGTAGATGCTGATGCCCAGCAGTCCAGTTCTGAATGGATATTAGGGATGGAGTCGGCAATTCCCTATAAGGTGGTACAGACTCCCGATGACTTGTTAGAGCAGATTCCGGAGTTAGCACAGCAATATGATCTGCTGATTGTTGATGGTCCGGCTTCTTTAGCTGAAGCTACCCGTGCAATTCTGTTCCGTGCTGACTTAGCAATTGTTCCAGTACAACCCACAGGCGTTGATTTGCGTTCGGCTTCTGATGCTGTGAGAGTAATTAGGCAAGCTCAGTCTGTGAGAGGGGGTCCTCCAGCAGCAGCGGTGTTTCTGAGCAGAGCTGTGAAAGGGACAAAGCTCAAAGATGAAGCGCTTACCCTTTTGAGCAAAACCCCAGAGGTACTCTTACTCAAAACGGTGATTCATCAGAAACAAGGGATCGCCGACACATCAGGTCAGTCTGCAACAGTCTGGAATTTCCCTGGTGCAAGAGCGAAAGAATCCGCGCAGGAGTATGAGCGATTGTTCAAAGAAATTCTGACAATGCTATGAGTGCTAAAAAAAGTCGGAAGTCCCTAGATGATATCCTGGCGCAGCAGTTTATCTATGGTGACAGACTGCAAGAGCTAGAGCGAGGGCTTTCTCCAAAACCAACCTCATCTGAACCTCCTATAGAACCAAAAGCAGAGGTACCCTTAGGCACGACAGAAGAAACACCTAACGAACCGCCTCTGACGGATAAATTCCAAACCCCAGCCAAAGAAGCTACGATCCGCTTGACCGTTGATTTGCCGGCGTCGATGCATCGGAGGTTATCCCTTTTGGCGGCGAGAACTGGGAAAAGGAAGGCAGAGATTGTACGGTTATTGCTGGATGAAGTCTTAAAGGATGTGCTACAGTGATATGCGCCCAAAAAATAAGGCTTCTCGATGCACGAGTAGCAATGGAACAGAAGTATGCGCTAAGCTCAGCAAGCCGCAAAAAAAAAGCTTTGTAGAGTTCAGCAATAATTCGTGCCATCCGGGACAAAGGTTGCCTCAAAACTAGGGGTGAATTGAATATTGCTATTACTAGGAGATTGTGAATGGTGCATTCTCTTAGAATTCTTCCTATTCATCTATTAAGAGTGAAATAGACTGTACCCAAAAAGCAAGAGTGGGTTCACCCCCTGCTCTGTTTATTTAGTTTCCTCATCTCTGGCTTTTGGTGAAATAGGGAAAAAGAAAAACATGTTGCCTGATGATTGCAAAGCACTCGTTAAAAAAATCAACGTTTCAGAGAACTTAGGCCAAGACTTATGGAACTGGTAAAGGTACTTTCGGTCGTGAAGGTGGGGTATTCTACCACAAGAGACAATGTAATACGCCGCATCTTTCAAAAGTCGTAAAATCACCCTTCATTCGTTCGGTCGTCCCACCTCTATTGCCGAAGCAATTTGTTACATAAGGAGAGTGAGCCATGCCGCTCCTTGAATTAAAGCTAAGATGGATTTTCCTTTGATACGGTAGGTTTCAGCCTTCATTCAACATTGTGCTATGACAATATTGACGACTCAGTTCTCCCCAATCACAGGGCTTGCTGTCCTGTAACCTTATAAAAAGAGTGATGGAAGGAGCAAGACACATCAAACCCATGCCTGATAAGAGTTTTAAAGCTGAAAGCAAGCTAAGTCGAGAAAGCTTATGAGTGGCTGAAGGGTACAAGTGAAGCTTTGGGAGTAATTAACAAGGAGAGAACCCCCCAAAAAAATTTTTATTTTCCCCACACAATCCTAAAAAACCTGCTACACTAGTGAAGTGGTCGGGTAAAGCTTCTCCCAAAAGGATGTAAGCCAAGGCGAACACGCTGAACCTAGAAAAACTAATAGTTTGAAAGCCAAAATAAGTACCAATCCTCGTCAGAAATAATCAAGTTTTGGGTTAACCCCCAGAGCTGAAAAAAGAAGAGGATTCCGGAAATGAGAAATTTTCGGAGCCAAAAGTAACATACTTTCCAACAAAATGGAGAGTTTGATCCTGGCTCAGGATGAACGCTGGCGGTCTGCTTAACACATGCAAGTCGAACGGGACTCTTCGGAGTTCAGTGGCGGACGGGTGAGTAACGCGTGAGAATCTGCCTTCAGGTCGGGGACAACCACTGGAAACGGTGGCTAATACCGGATATGCCGCAACGTGAAAGATTTATCGCCTGAAGAGGAGCTCGCGTCTGATTAGCTAGTTGGTGGGGTAAAAGCTCACCAAGGCGACGATCAGTAGCTGGTCTGAGAGGATGATCAGCCACACTGGGACTGAGACACGGCCCAGACTCCTACGGGAGGCAGCAGTGGGGAATTTTCCGCAATGGGCGAAAGCCTGACGGAGCAAGACCGCGTGAGGGAGGAAGGCTCTTGGGTTGTAAACCTCTTTTCTCAGGGAAGAACACAATGACGGTACCTGAGGAATCAGCCTCGGCTAACTCCGTGCCAGCAGCCGCGGTAATACGGAGGAGGCAAGCGTTATCCGGAATTATTGGGCGTAAAGCGTCCGCAGGTGGCACTTCAAGTCTGTCGTCAAAGACTGGGGCTTAACCCTGGAAAGGCGGTGGAAACTGAAGCGCTAGAGTGTGGTAGGGGTAGAGGGAATTCCCGGTGTAGCGGTGAAATGCGTAGAGATCGGGAAGAACATCGGTGGCGAAAGCGCTCTACTGGACCACAACTGACACTCAGGGACGAAAGCTAGGGGAGCGAATGGGATTAGATACCCCAGTAGTCCTAGCCGTAAACGATGGATACTAGGTGTGGCTCGTATCGACCCGAGCCGTGCCGTAGCTAACGCGTTAAGTATCCCGCCTGGGGAGTACGCTCGCAAGAGTGAAACTCAAAGGAATTGACGGGGGCCCGCACAAGCGGTGGAGTATGTGGTTTAATTCGATGCAACGCGAAGAACCTTACCAGGGCTTGACATGTCCGGAATCCCAGGGAAACTTGGGAGTGCCTTCGGGAGCCGGAACACAGGTGGTGCATGGCTGTCGTCAGCTCGTGTCGTGAGATGTTGGGTTAAGTCCCGCAACGAGCGCAACCCTCGTTTTTAGTTGCCATCATTAAGTTGGGCACTCTAGAGAGACTGCCAGTGACAAACTGGAGGAAGGTGGGGATGACGTCAAGTCAGCATGCCCCTTACGTCCTGGGCTACACACGTACTACAATGCGACGGACAAAGGGCAGCGAGCGAGCGATCGTCAGCTAATCCCATAAACCGTGGCTCAGTTCAGATCGCAGGCTGCAACTCGCCTGCGTGAAGGAGGAATCGCTAGTAATTGCAGGTCAGCATACTGCAGTGAATTCGTTCCCGGGCCTTGTACACACCGCCCGTCACACCATGGGAGCTGGTTTTGCCCGAAGTCGTTACCCTAACCGCTTGCGGAGGGGGACGCCGAAGGCAGGGCTGGTGACTGGGGTGAAGTCGTAACAAGGTAGCCGTACCGGAAGGTGTGGCTGGATCACCTCCTTTTAAGGGAGACCAACTTCCTGTTTATGCCTGTGTCCAATGTGAATCAGGTCAACAGTGAAGCTATCCCTGGTCGGTCGAGATTGGTAAAAAAGGCTTTCAAACTATCTGGGGTTCGGCTTAGGAAATGACACCCTCTCTCGTATGAGGCGTAGTCAACAGAAACATACTCGAACTCATGGATAAAAGAATTCAGCAATCTTGCTTGATAATCTGGCAAGCCTGCTGGACTCTAGTCCAGTCAGAACCTTGAAAACTGCATAGCAATAAGTCAGGTAGAAACTGTGATTCGCCAAAATTCAGAGGTGAGTAGCTTTAAAGCTATGGTGCCGACTGAAGAATTGACGAACTGACAGAAGATATCACAGACATCAAGAATTTGTGGTCAAGCTACAAAGGGCTA
>NC_019760.1:65000-93032 GCF_000317515.1 Allocoleopsis franciscana PCC 7113
CTATAAAGTATTGTAAGTAAGGGTTTTCTTTTATTTGTTCTACTGTTTCCCGATCGCTTATTCCTAATCTTTCTTTGATTATTAATGAACCCAATGCCATCCGAAATGGCAGCGCAGGTGCCCCCATATCAATAGAAAAAATTTTGGCGTATTCCTCTTCAAATTCATCCCAGGGTATCAGATTTGCCATGATTACCCAACGGTTATCTTGTGATAACTTTCCCTCAAAGGGCAGCTCAAAGTTTTCCGGTGGGGTCGGGCTTGAGGAAGCTTTTCTGTACATTTTCCCTGCTCTTGGTACAAGGATTTTGTGGGATTCTACCAGATTTCCTGGGAGCTGAACAACTTTCAAGACCGCTCAAACTATTTATAGCTAAGGGTTTCCGGTTTTTACAGCAAACCCTAATTAAGTACATCCCTGCCTGAGTAGAGTCAAAGTCATCAGGGAATTGAGTCGCTTCGTCATAGAACGCTCCCTGAAGGTTTGCGCCATCAAAGGTGGTGAAGCGGAGATCCACACCAAAAAAGTTAACCTTCCTCAAATCAGCTCCACTGAGGTCGGCTCCTTTCAGGTTTACGCCTTGGAGTAACACACCTGGAGCAATTAAGTAAGCTCCCTGTTTGCTGGGGTCAAAATCCTCAGGGAATTGAGTCGCTTCATTGTAGAGAGCATCTGTAAGATTGACCTCATGGAGGGAAGCAGATCGAAAGTTCACCCCCAATAGGTTTGCCCTCCTCAAATCGGCTTTACTTAAATCCGCTCCCCGGAGGTCAGTGTCCTTCAGATTGACACCTTGGAGTGACACACCTGGGGCAATTAAGTACGCCCCCTGCTCTTTAGGGTCAAAGTCCTCAGGGAATTGAGTTGCTTCATTGTAGAGAGCCTCAGTAAGATTAACCTGATCAAGGTTCGCTTTTGTAAGGTCTACCCCAAATAGGTTTGCCCTCCTCAAATCGGCTCCACTGAGGTTGGCTCCTTCTAACTCAGCCTGCCATAGGTCGGCTCCATTGAGCAAAGCTTCTCTCAAGTTAGCTCCACTGAGCGCAGCCTCCCAGAGGATAGTTCCACTGAATTTCACTCCACTCAGATTCGCTTTTTCCAAAGCAATTCCAAACAAGTTTCCCTGACTTAAGTTCGCTCCAGACAAGTCTGCGCCCTGGAGATCAATACCGCTGAGGTTGGCTCCGCAGAGATTGGCCTGTGGAAGGGACACACCAGGCCGAATCAAGTACGCGCCTACCGAGTCGGGTTCAAAACCCTGGGGAAACTCAGTCGCTTCATCGTAAAGTGCTTCTTGTAGGTTGATGTTCTTGAGGTTAGCGGTACGCAGGTTGGCTCCCAATAAGTTAGCGCCGCTCAAATCTGCTCCACTTAAATCTGCTTCGCTTAAATCAGACCCCATTAAGCAAGCGCTCCTAAAGCAAGCCTCCTTCAAATTGGCCTCTCGAAGATTGGTCTTCCACAAGTCTGCCTGACTCAAGTCCACACCACTAAGATTGGCTCCACTCAGGTCTACCCCACTGAGCTTTGCTCCCGTAAGTATGGCCTGAGGTGCAATTAAATAGGCTCCTGCCTGAACGGGATCAAAATTTGGGGGAAAAACAGTGGCTTCATTGTAGAGCGTGGCTTGAAGATTAGCTCCTTGCAGAACAGCATGACTCAAGTTAGCCTCACTCAGGTTAGCGCCACAGAGAACAGCATGACTCAAGTTAGCCTCACTCAGGTTGGCACCCAATAGATCTGCCCCCGTAAGCTGAGTACTCGTCAGGTTCGTTCTACTCAAGTTGGCTCGCCATAAACTGACTCGTTGGAGGTCTACCTTACTCAAGTTGGCTTTACTTAAGTCGGTTCCACTAAAATCTCTTTCCCCGGCGGTATATCGCTTTATTAATTCGTCAGAATCCATATCATTTAATGCAAGAGGCTATAGTTCAAGAGTTCTTAAACATGAGGCGTCGCGATGGGAGAAAAGCTGGCTCCATGTATAAGGGCTACTCATCAACGAAAGGCTGAAATATCAAGTATGAAAACTGAATTAGAAACCTAACATAGTCATCAAATTCTCATACTTCATACTTCACTTCAGGCTCCCAAGCCCAGATAAAATAACCTTTTTCTGTTTTAGTAATAACTGTTTTTTGAACTCTATGGCTTAGCTTAGCGAGGATTTCTAAAACTTTTTCCTCCGTTGTTTCGGCTCTGAAAAAGCTGTAGTACTGACCCTCAAAAAGAATCGCTAATAAGCGTCGTTCTAAATTGGGCACCTTGATTCGGCAGCGTTGATACAGAGTTCGGGATTCTAGAATTTTACTGTCCGCTAAATTCAAACCTCGAACAACAGACTCTTTACCATTAAGAGAAACTCTCTTCTCAACTGAATTATTCTCATCCAGTGCGGAAGATAAATTCTGTTGGTCAGAGAAGGTAGAAAAGGTTGCGATGTGATGAGGTAGATTCAGTTTAAACTCACCAAATTGAGTGGCATCAACCATGTGGTCTGAATTTTCAGCAAAAATGACTGGAGTTTCAGGGCAACCATCAGGAGTGGTGGGAGATTGATTTGGAAAAATCTCATCCGTCAAAGGAAGGTCTAGAGCCGAAATTTCTGGTCGGTATTCTGCCAAGTTTATGGCTCCTGGCTGTGTTCCCTCTCCTGACCAATTTGGCTGTGAATTTTGCTCCTCTTTCTGGGCAAGCGCCGATTCGCGGTAAGCGTTCCATCTCCGAGTGACCTCAACACTAGCCATGCCTGCACCGACGCTGACCACAATGGCAAATCCAATATAGGGAATTGCCACATCTTTATGTTCGCCATTAAAGAGCGG
Source organism: Allocoleopsis franciscana PCC 7113 (assembly GCF_000317515.1). Lineage (GTDB taxonomy): Bacteria > Cyanobacteriota > Cyanobacteriia > Cyanobacteriales > Coleofasciculaceae > Allocoleopsis > Allocoleopsis franciscana. The sequence continues at coordinate 67,827 of NC_019760.1, forward strand.
TTGAATTTCGCCACTAAACAGAGGCGGCAGTTCGACCACCAACGGTTCTTTCTTGATAAAGGCAAAGGGTAAGGTCAAAGTCGAAAAAACAGCACTCGAAATAATGACAGCGGGTAGTAAAACGTTGCTAAGGGGGTAACTGGTCATCTTCAACCGCTCCAAGCTGTGAAGCGTGGTAACTGGTCTCTTGAGCGTAGGGCACCCCTAATTTCAAAAACTGCACATCTATCACACATTCCACACCCTGAAGGGGGAATCGGGATGATTTCTCCGGTTACTCTAGCTGAAACCCTTGCTCAGCAGTCTTTTGAGAACTGACGAGAGTCAAAATCATCAACCCCAAAAACCTGTTCAATGGATCAGCACTCTCGACTTCAGAACAAATCCAGAAGTGAGGTGTGAGCCACTGACGCGCCGCAGCGCTGTTTTGAAGAGCCGCTCAAGGAAGAGAGTGCTATCACCTGAAAGGGTGATGCCCCGAATTGCAATCACATAGCTGATGACTTCATCAAAAATAAGCAGCGTACTCGTTCAACTGACTGAGTGACGATTCTACATATATAGAAAGTTTATCTCTTACAGACTAGTAAGGTAACATCCTGCTTGCCGCAAGCGAGCTCGCGCCATAACCCGTGAACCCCAAACCTATGAGGAGAAAGGGCAAACAGCTATATACCACGAAAAAAGCCCTCTTCGCATCTACCATCGGAGAGGGCATCAGTTCAAAAGCCTACAGATAACTTACAGAGCAAAGGTGAATTATTTGGGGTACAACGAGCAATTTCAGAGATTAGAAGCGATGACAACCCGAAAAAGAAGTAGAATTCCGACTAGGGTCAGGAAGAAATCTACAGGACTTCACACCCTGAAGTCTTCTACAATGTCTCTGGCTTGTTTTCTTGTATAACTAGCTTCTGACTGATAACTAACCCTTGCCTCGGACGCTTTCACAACGCATGAAGCAGTAGGGCATTCCCCGCTTTTAGGGGGTAAATGATGAACAGATTTGTTGAAGTGACACTGCCCTACACTGTCGGTTTTCTGGTTGCTATCTTGATCTGCACAAGAGGTGTCAACCCCTATATCGCTTTTGTGGTGGGCGAAACAGCAGCTTTATTGTCCTGTTGGCTAGTTCGGTTCCTGATTAAGGTACTCTGATACTCCCTAACTTAGAAAGTCAGTGGGCTGAATTGCTTGTGTGCGTAAAAAAAACCCCAGCAACCAGACTGGGGTAGGGAGATTACGAAGAACCAATTGTGAGATGCGACTAAGATTGTTTGAAGAGTTGAAGCGTTACCCGATAGAACTGGCAGCCAATGTTGTTAAAACCAAGAAGCTGACGAGAAGTGTGGCGATCGCACCTTGAAAAGCATAGCGACGCTGTTGTTCTTGAGAAGGGTACTCGGCGTAGTAAGTCGGGGTTTCGGGAGCGTAGTTGTTCAGGATACCTTCTTGATTAACAGTGGTGTACATATCGTGTCTTTCTTGCGCTTCACTTTCCTTATGTAAATAAATGTAACAATTAATTTACAGAACAGCAATAGTTAAGGTTTTTTTTCGCTTTCCCTCCAATAAGCGTGGCTTAAGTACTCGCATCATACTTCCATGAATTACTGCATTACTGCATTACTGCATTACTGCATTACTGATTTTCTACCGATAGGTAGACGAAAACGCCGTGCTGCATCAACGCGATCGCCTAAAAACCCCCAGATTCACACGCCATGTTTCTGTTTCAGCTCAATACATAACTCTTATGTCGTAAGTCTTACTTTATGTAACACTTTACAAAAAATTTGCTCATTATGCAATTAACAGAGATATCGTATAAGAGTACACAGAAATCTTCAGTTGGATGTGAATGGTTCCACCTGAGTTGTTGTTGTACGTCAGAAGAAATTAAATATTTTTGGCGTATGCCAGGAGATTTGAAACATGTCTACCACTCTTGTTCCTGTCACTATCAACACTGAAACCCAAACCAAATTAGTTGAAAGTTTGCAGTCGGCACAAAATGCCCTACTGGAGCAAGTCAAGCAAGCAGGTATTGAATTAGGAATTAAATCTGCTCCAAATCTTTCTTATAAAGAACTACGACGCATAGCACGCACTTCTAAGCTGAGCCTAACACTCGACGAAAATGCTTTAAGCAGTCTGTTAGCATTCCTGGAATTTCATGGACTGAAATTGAATGAGAATGAATTAGACCTAGTATTACTTGGTACTACTAGCAAAGTCGCTTTTGTGAATGGCTGGATTGAGGGTGTATTGTATGCTGCGTGGAATGGTCTGACAGGCAGATAAATGATGAGATGGCAGTAATAATCGAGACGTAAACCTGATTATCCGCCGCAAAGTGAGCCTCAACAGCCTTCAGCTTCTAGATTGTCTGTAAGATTCTTCATCATTTTGTTGCAATAGCGTATTGCCTCAAACAAGCCTGCCGTAGACCACCCAAGCTGGAGTTGACGCCGTTCCTTTTCTTTTTCAACCCAATTGTCTTCGAGGCAGACTCTAAACCATCCTTCGGGTTTGTTAACTCTTTCACGATGGTTTAAAAAGTAGCTGATTGCCTGAAGGACTTCATAAAAGGAAAAGTTACGCAAAAAGTTAGCGTCTTTTGGTAGATAGTAAATGCCGGCTTTTTGACAAGCCTCTAACTTTTGTTCAAATTCCTGTTCTTGGGCATTTTCTGGGGTGTCTTCTAAATCTAAATCTAGAAATGTTGTTGTTGTTATAGGCTCGGTTTTTACTGACTCAGGGTTTGAAGGGTCTAAATTGGGAATTGGTGGCTGCAATATTGTTCTTTTCTGCGGACGGCGAAAAAGGGGGGGGACGAGTATGCGAATGGGTTGCAGTGTCCACTTCCAGACGTATGGGGTGTAGCTTTTAGCGTTGGTGAGGACTCCTTTTTCTCTGAGCTGAGCCGCTGCGCTTTTGACGGTTTTGCGGTCGTGGGGAAATCCGCGTGTTCTTTTAACCCATTTGTTGAAGTCCCGAAGGTCGATGGTTTCATGATTGCCTTCGGGTATTTCATCGAGGAGCCACTGCCATAGTTCTCTGGCGGTGGGGGTGAGTCGGTTCTGTACGCTGAATTTGTTGTGTTTTCTGGTCCAGTTGAAAGAATTCATTTGAGGTGGGGATGGGTAGATGGTTCTGTCCCCCCCTTTTTAAGGGAGGCTATACGGAAGTAATGATGCTGTTGGGAAAACCTAACCCCCCTTGGTAAGGGGGGAACAAGAGGGACTCGGAAAGCCCCTCTCCTCTTAGGGGAGGGGTTGGGGAGGGGTCTTTTTCAGGGAAAGCGCCCCATGCCAAAGCTTCCTACCGGGAGGCAGGGTTATTGCATTGGTGGATTAGTTAAGAATTTGCGCTCAGGGAATTTCGCCCGTCTGAACCTGTGTTGCGTCGGGAAGGGCGGTTGTTGCCTGGAGGAGTTGTTCTAGGTGGATTTTCGGTAAGTTCCAATCGGCTGGAAGGCTTACGGAATGGTTGTTGTGTCGATTTTTTGACACCATAATTAGGCTCCTTTCATGACTGTTACATGGGAGGGGTAGTCGTCCTGGTTAGGTGGTGCAAACACCTGTCCGGGGCGCGTTGTTTCTTTAGTTGGGTTGATTTTACATCAACTGGGGGGAAATGGGGGAATGGGGTGCGATCGGTTGGGTTGGCGGGAGGGGGTTGCCTGGTTCTCAATTGAATGCTGCTCACGCCTTTTTCAGCGCAGATTATCCTATTAAATACATTTCAAACTTTTTCACTCAACTTGAGTGATATGAGCTGGTATGGCTAAGAAGGTTGTAGGAATTCATCTTGTTTGCCGCCAACGTCTTCGTGTTGAAGAGTTGGGGAACGGCAAGTTCAAAAGTGGACATTGGAAAATTGCTGAAAGTAGCGCCAACACTGCTCAATATCTTGCCCTCCATGAGAGCAAAAATCAGCCGTCCTACAAGCAAGGAATAATAGAAAAATGGGAGCGCTCTTCAGAACGCCCTGACCGAATCATTTTTTACGTTAAAGCAACGGACGAGCAAAAAGAATGGGTGGGCGGTGGAACTGGAGAAAAGGGCTATTTATGGTCTGATGAGTGAGCAACTGTAGTCTGAATATTGATGTAGGGGCGAAGCATTCGGACGATTAATGAGAGTAACTCAACCAATATTTTTAAATCCGAATGCTTCGCCCTTCCACAAACCATCGCTCTCGCGTTGCATTCGTGAATATAAATCCGGGATTAATTCATAAATCCCGGCACGAATGCTTCGCCCCTACAAAATTTTTATCTGAGAAGAGAGACGCTCCAGAAGTTGAGACTTCCGGCTTTCAAACGCTAAGACAGCTCAATCTGGCTATCGTCACCAATCATGAACCGCAAAGCTTTAGGACGCCTGGGGGCAACCTTCAAATGCGCCCGTTGTCCTAGCACACTGTCCACAATCCGCTGGTGAATGCCCTCCACCTTAGCTCCCTGCAAAATCACGCTATGTTCAAGGTCAGCCTCAATCAAGGTCACGTTGTCAGCAATGCTGCTGTAAGGTCCTACAAAGCTGTTTTCCAGGTGGCAGTCGTTCCCAATCGTCACGGGGCCGCGAATCGTACAATTTTTGACTGTCGATCCCTTGCCAATCTGCACCCGTCCAATCACCTGACTTTGCTCGTCAACGTCTCCCTGGATGTTTGAGTTGAGACAGGTATCCAGAATAATCCGGTTGGCTTCTAACAAGTCATCTTTCTTCCCGGTATCCAGCCACCAGCCTTTGAGTTGATAGGCTTCTACCTTGGAAGAATCGTCAATCAGGTATTGAATCGCATCGGTAATTTCCAGTTCGCCTCTGGGGGAGGGTTGAATATTGGCGATCGCGTGGTGGATTGTGGGAGAAAACATGTAAATTCCCACCAGCGCCAGATTCGAGGGAGGGTCTTTGGGTTTTTCGATTAGCTGCAACACTCGCCCCTCTTCATCCACCTTCGCCACACCAAAGGCACTGGGATTACTCACAGGGCAGAGTAGGGTTAAGGCATCTAGGCTTTTGGTGTTAAACTTCTCCAAAAACAGGCTGAGTTCGCTTTGAACCAGGTTATCCCCCAGGTACATAACAAAGGGGGAATCGCCTAGGAAAGGCTGGGCGATTTTAACGGCGTGAGCCAATCCTGCGGGTTGGTCTTGAAGAATGTAGGTAATTTTGGCTCCAAATCGCTCTCCATCACCAGTCTTGGCTTTGACTTCGCCGCCGGTTTCTGGACTGATGATAATCCCGATATCAGTGATTCCGGCTTCAACAATGGCTTCAATTCCATACCACAAAATGGGTTTGTTGGCAACAGGAACCAGTTGTTTTGCGCCCGTATAGGTAAGGGGTCGCAAGCGCGTGCCTTTACCGCCCGAAAGAATAATTGCTTTCATAGAAACCTCTTCGCAGCTTTCTTGTGGATGGGTCAGTGACGAGTGTGAGAGTAAAGTTCTACAAGCATTTGTCTAAGTGCCTGTCGCCAATGGGGAGGATGGCTTCCCAAAACGGCTGAAATCTTTTTCCCAGACAGCACCGAATAAGCCGGACGCTGTGCTGGTGTGGGATAGTCCGCCGTTGCTATAGGCACGATTCGCTGTACTTTCAAGGGAAATCCAAGGAGTTTGGCTTCCTCGAAGATAGCAACGGCGAAGTCGTACCAACTAGCAACGCCACTATTGGTATAGTGGTACGTCCCCGTTGGGATAGAGAGTTGTCCTGGCTCTTGGTTTGTTTGAGACAGCAGGGTGGCAATGGCTTGAGCCAGATCAGCAGCCCAAGTGGGGGAACCCACCTGATCGGCGACGACACGCACCTCTTCGCGTTCTGCAAAGAGCCTCAGCATTGTTTTAACAAAGTTAACCTTGCCAAGGCTGCCATAAACCCAAGCGGTTCTCAGAATCAGGTGGTTTGTGCAGGTTTGCCGAATCCCTTCTTCCCCTTCAAGCTTGGTTCGTCCGTAGACGCCCAGGGGGTTGGTGACATCGTCCTCGGTGTAGGGTGTATTTTTCCCACCATCGAAGACATAATCGGTCGAAACGTGAATTAGGGTAGCTCCCAGCCGTTGGGCTTCCTCCGCCATGACTTTAGGTGCCGTGGCATTGATGGCTTGAGCCAGTTCCGTTTCCGTCTCTGCTTTGTCAACTGCCGTGTAGGCGGCGGCATTAACAATCACGTCAGGTTTGATTTCAACTAGACGCTGACGAATGGTGGTCTCTTGAGACAAATCCACCGTTGAGCGATCGACCCCAATCACCTTCCCTAAGGGAGCTAGGGTTCGTTGTAGTTCTTGACCGAGTTGACCTGTGCAACCCGTCAGTAAAATTCGCCTCATGCGAACATCTCTGCCTCCTTAAAGGGCTTACCCGCTTGGTCTTTAGCGGATACGATGGGGGTTTCTTCAAGAGGCCACGCGATCGCTAAATCGGGGTCATTCCAGATAACGCATCGTTCATGCTGAGGAGCATAATAATCGGTTGTTTTGTACAAGACTTCAGCAAATTCTGAAACCACACAAAAGCCGTGGGCAAATCCCATCGGTACCCATAGCTGTTGCTTGTTTTCGGCGCTGATTAGCGTCCCAACCCATTGACCATAGGTTGGAGAGCTTTTTCTCAGATCCACAACCACATCAAATATCGCTCCGGCGACTACACGCACTAATTTCCCTTGGGGTTGTTGAATTTGGTAGTGTAAGCCACGTAGGACATTTTGAGTAGAACGGGAATGATTGTCTTGGACAAACTGAGCGTCTACTCCTGTTTTTTCGCAGAAGGCTTTTGAGTTGTAACTTTCTAAGAAGAAACCACGCTGGTCTTCAAAGACTCGCGGTTCGATAATCAGAACATCTGGAATCTTAGTCGGGATAATATTCATTAAACACTCTCATTTCCCAGTACGCCAACCGGAATTTTTAACGTTTCGGGTTAGCGCGTCACGTCATTATATTCGAGCAATTTGCACTTGCCTACTGCCAGATTGTCGAACTATCCGGCAGAGAGATGTTATTAACTTAGAGGAATGTTGAGTTCGCTCTTCATTTGCCAAACTCTATCTTAGCAACTCGCATGTGCTGCCAAGTGTTGCGCTAGACGCCCTGCTTAGAATAACTGTTAGTCACGTCCTAGTTTAATTCAGGCCGCGCACGCTGTCATCAAGTCTCAATATAATTTTGAGAAGGCAATGTGAAGATAAGCTAAAAAATGCTATCAACTGACCGTTGATATCTTGGCAGAGTTACGAAATGCTTGTTTCTTATCCATCAGCTGTGCCTGAAACTGGGGATACCAATCTCGCAATTGCTCTTTGTCCATTTGTAATATCTTAGGCAACCAGAAAACGGCGTACAAAGCTCCTCGTACATGAGCGAAACCTCGTTGGGGTTTGGCACAATCTCGGACAAATTCTAGGAGTATTCTCTTGATGGCAAATCGGTAGACTAGGAAGCTGACTCCGCTTTGAATAGTTGTATTCAATAAGAAAAGAACGATTATATTTAAAATAAGTAGCACAGTATTTGTATATCTCTTTAACCGAGCAATTTCTGTCTCCTGGTGAAAAATTTTGGCTCGTTCTGCTGCTACGAGAGCATACTTTCTAGAAACTTTATAGCTGATATCATCATCCTCAGCAATCGCGCCTCGAATTAATACTTCATCAAATCCTCCGATTGGCTTTACGACTGAGGTGCGAAAAGTCATCCGACAGCCATGCAGCGTAACCTCACTCAAGATCGGAATCTGCTTAGCTAATTCGGAAATATCGTAGGTATAGTATTGACCGTCATACGGAATAAAGAGTTTTTCTGAACTCCAAAACTTGTGGAAGGGTTGTAATATCCGATTCCACAAACTTGGTGATTCTACTCCTTTCTCATTTTGAACCTGATTAGCGACAGTTCCTGGTGGTAGGTCGGCTAATAACGCGGTAACACCTCCGACTAGATGAGAGTTATCCTTTTCATAGACCTGCATGATTTCTTCTGCACAGTCTGGGTACATAAAGGCATCGTCATCTAGAAAGAAGACCACGTCACTCTCGCAATACTTCAGTCCTACGTTCCGCTGATAAGTCGCAGATTTCTGTTCAGAACCAACATAAATCCATTCTATAGATTCAGACTCTCCTGCCAATGAATCAAGAATGTAAGCTTTGGCTAACTCCCAGTTATTACTGGCATCAACTACGATGATCTGCTTTGGAAGTCGTGTTTGCTTGATTGCACTACGCAGAGATTGCGCTAAGAGTTCTCTCCTGTTAAGAGTGCATACAACTAGTGACCAATTCAACATCATCTCAATCCTCTTTTGCTAATTTTGACCAAACAAAACCGAGAAACTGCTCTCCATTCAGTAGCTACAGTTTCTGTTTTATTCGGTTTCCCCGTTTGGGGGTTTCTGCTATTTAGATGCTATTAGGGACTTGAGATGCACAGCAGCCTAGTAAATAGCCCAACTCAATTCTGGTTAAATGCACTAAGGTAGGTTAGATACACAGCAACTAAGTAACCTATCCAAATTGTTTAATGTAGATTCAGGAGACTTTTGTGTAATGGCTCCATGCTTCTGCCTCCGGTTTTTTATTCATTTGGAGAGCGTTCTTGCACAACACTTTTTTTGAAGCTGCACTAACAGCCATATTAGTTAATACGTGAAAGAAGTGTCAATCATTCAAATGGGTTCAAAGGCGCTGAAAATTTAGCTCTAGAGGAGCCGCAAACTGTTGGGCGATCGCTCTCCCTTCCCTCAAAAATGATTATCAGTGGTTTTTAAAAAGATTATCATTCTGCTCTGGCCGCGAACACCAATTGTGGACGCTCTGGATAATTTATTTAATTTTTTGGAAGTTTATTAATTCGGGATTGCAAGGTTGTTTAAATTGAGTTTTTGGTTTCTCTTTCACGGCACGGACAGAACAGTGAGTCAGGCATTTTTTGGGGTGACAAAACTCCATAGTCATGCTATAGCCGGTTCCACACTAGGGTCTCACCAGCGACGACAGGCTTCACAAAAAGCGGCGAGGAAGCCCCAACATACGCTTGGAGGGGAGGAATCGCCTTCGCGCATGAAGAGTCATTTGTACGAGAGTCCTTTGTTCTTAATAACAATTGCCTTATGACCTCCTGACTCTCGCTCCACAAGCTCACCCCCGTACGTAGAGACGCCCTGGCAGGGCGTCTCTACGGGGATGAGTTAAGGCTCCAATCAAGCTCAGTGGCATAAATTGGTGGAGCCGTTGGTGATTCAAGCGATTCAAGTATTGTCTTCGGACTTTTTGGAGCCGAGAATTTTGGCGGGGATGCCTACGGCTGTTTTTCCTGGGGGAATGTCTGATAACACCACTGCGTTGGCTCCGATGTTGGCGTCATCGCCAATGGTGATATTTCCAAAAAGTTTGGCTCCAGCCCCCACGTTGACTCGCTTACCCAATTTAGGCGCATCGAACGGACGATCCAGGTAACGATTTCCCATCGTTACTCCTTGGCGGATAATACAATCGTCGCCGATCACACAATCCCCATGAATCACAATACAACTCTGGTGTTCGATGACCACGCGGCGACCGAGCTGAGCACTATAAGGCAATTCAATCCCATAGCTGTTGCGGATTTTGCGAAATAATGAACGGTAGAGGATGCTAAGGGGTGCCCGGAAAAATATCGGTTTAATTTTCATTCTCCAGACGCCGAAGCGGTAAACGGCTACGGCTCGAAATCCCGGCTTAGTCCAATCCTTGCCATGAGCAATCCAGTCTTCTTTGAGCTGTTGCCACAGACCAAGCTCTGTTGTTTCTTCTTCCTTCACACTGGATGTGATTTCCGGCTGTGCGACCATAATTTACCTCGGCGGCGGCGTATATTTTCTTTCAGGAGAATTTAGGACTTGCCTATCCCGGCTGTGTTTTGGACAAGTTGAGGGGGTTGCTCTCTACCCTTGAGAAACACACTGTTTTGCAGGAGATCACTTAAGAAATTAGGGGGATCGGAATCGGGTTTGCTTTGAATCACCCGGCGCAACCTCCACAACCCAAAACCTACAATCAAGGCAGCATCCGCTCCAGCGGTGTACAGCCAACCATGATTTTTGAGAAAGTACCGTTCTCTGGAATCAAACCAATACTGGGGTAGGCGCTTTGGGGGGCGCTTAGTATCGGTTACCCCGGAGGCTTGTCCTACTAGGTGGACGATGTGACTTTTCGGGACATACCAGCAGCTCCATCCGGCTCTTTTCGCTTGCAGGCAAAAGTCCATTTCTTCGTAGTACATGAAGTAGTCTTCATCCATCAAGCCAGCTTCTTCAAACACTTCCCGGCGGACAATCATGCTGGCTCCTGCCACCCAGTCGGTTTGATAAGTTTCGTCTGAAACCGGAGGTGCAACAATCCAGTTGCTCAATATCTTGGAGACGATGCCAAGACGCAAGCCAAACTCTAGTTCACTGAATATGGAATGAAAACGGAACGCAGAGCGTTGTGGGGTGCCATCCGGATCTTCCAGACGGCTACCGGCAATTCCGACATCGGGGTGTTCATCCATGAAATCGACGAGTGCCTGTAAAGCACCGGGGCGAACAATGGTGTCGGGGTTGAGGAGCAGAATATAGGGAGGTGGATTGGGTGATTCCAGCGCGATACGAATGGCGGCGTTGTTACCGTAGGCAAATCCGCCGTTCCGTTCTAAAGGCTGAAGAGACGCCCAGTCCCCCCAGCCTTCGTTTTCGATCACGGTTTGAATTTTTTCAACAGAGTCATCGCCAGAGGCATTGTCTGTAATCACGACGCGGGTGAGAGGGAGCTCACGCACTTCACTGACTAGGGAGTGCAAGCAGTCAATTGTTAAGCCTGGGGTTCGGTAGTTAACGATGACGACGAGTAAACGAGTTGGGCTATCAAGCTGAGTTGAGTCAGACATAAAGTTAGTACCCACTATTGGCTTCCATGCTAGTTTTTTTGATTTGGATTCATCAAGGTTGGACGCACACCTGACACCCCACACCCTGTCTCCATCAAAACTTTTCGCTCAACTGAACGTGGTAGGACAGAGTAACGATGCGAGATGTCGTGGTGTTACCGCTCAACAGGGAGCGAACTCAGGGCAATCTGTTCCATGTGCTGGGCGCGTGCCTTAAACGTCAGATTAAACGTGTGCTTTCGGGCAAATTCGAGTGCCTTAAACGACATGGCTTCGATCTCCTTGCGATTGCGACTGAGTTCGGCAACTTTCTTCGCCAACAAGTCTGGTCGATTCATCTCGACAAGCCATCCGGATTTTGACTGCTCTACAATTCCTACAAACGCTTCATTGGCAAATCCGACAATCGGCACGCCGCATGACATTGTTTCTATATAAGTGCAGGAAGGGTCACCCTGTGGATGACAACAAACAAACAAATCGATATTAGCTTTGACAAACGGAAAAAACACTGTGTTGAAATTGGGCACTCCCATCATCTTGACGCGATCGCCCAGCCCCGAAGCGGCAATTCTATGGTGCATACTCTCTTCTAGTTGACCAGCACCGCTAATAAATAGTTCAAACTCAATTCCCAGGCGTTCGAGTTCTTGCGCGACATCGAGCAAGTAATGCGCTCCTTTCATTCTGTTGAGGCGTCCTGAAAAAACCAGCTTTAGAGGAGTATTTTCATCTCGGTCGCGAGTGCGCTTTTCAATGTCCTCAACAGTGGCTAGCATATCCTCTGTAATCCGGGTATCGAAGAAAAGCATCGTGTTGGGATTGAGGGAGCGATAGGCTTCATAGGTAGGAGTCCCATTACACTGCAATCCGTTGGCAAGCTTGATGGCTTGTTGTTGCTTCCTCTCCTGAGCCTCCTCCCATCGGTGTTGCCTAAAAATGCGAAGTGGATTATTCGGATTTTCCGCAGCAACGATCTGTTTCCTAGTTTTAAGCGTGTATTCGGAAATATAGATACAGGGAATACCAGCTTCCCGGCAAATTTTACTGATATGGTTTTGTTGGTAGTTAGCCATGGCTAGCACCAGAGAAGTCTGATTCCGGAACGTGTCGGCAGTAATGGTCTTAAAAGAAATGAGTTCTAGCTTGAAAGGTAATTCATTAAAGTTGAAGATTTTTTTATCCAGATTGTCGGTCTCTAGGTCAGTTTCTTCCATCAAGACGGTGATAGAACCCGGCCAGAACCCTTGAAATTTTTCGGTAGCTTCTATAAATTTTCGCGTTAGCAAAACTTGCTCGTTTGGTAACTTCTTTGCCTGCAAAGGTTGTAGGATAGTCAAATTCAATGGCTTAGACATCAGGATACTGTTTTAGGTGGGTTGACTGGCTAGTTTATTCAATAGAATTTTTCATTATAAAATGTAAATTTTGCAGATGATTGAATTCTTTCATTAATGAGGGTGTCAATTGCATCACCTATTTGATTTTAATGTGAATAAAAAAATTATTTTGGGTATCCCGCGTCAGAAATAAGCGGATGAATTGTTCTGGGTATTGATGTGCTGCCGCAGAGGGGCATTTCTTATCGTTGAATAAAAATTTAGTTAATTTTTCGAGAAGGAAGGCTGATCACAAGGATTTTTTGGTGGACACACTAGAATCTCCCCAGCCTATTATGCAAAGTTTTAGTTGTAGCGTCCGGAAGAGATTCGATGCTCAAACAACCATTGTCGATTTTCCGGGGAATTATCCAGCCAGCGATTAATCATGTCAGCCCATTTGACGGGAATTTGCAACTTTTTCCAGGTGTTATAAGAATCTATTGAAAGACGTTTATAAAGTTCTGGATTGGCAAGCAATTTTTTTATACAAGCTGCCAAAGCTACAGCGTTAGCCGCTGGGAAAATTAAAGCATTAGCCCCATCCTTTAACTTATTTTGAAACATTGGGTGATCTGAAGCAATGATTGGCGTTCGGGAGCAGAGTGCTTCATAAATTGTCATAGGACAGCCTTCTGGATACTCATGGCGCGTCGGAATGATGACGACGTCTGCGTCTCTCATTAAATGGACTATAGCCTGATTAGGCACTAATCCAAGAAACTCTACACAGTCTTCAAGGTTTAGCTGTTTGGCTTTGTGAATAAACTTTTCCGTTTCGCCCTTTCCGGCTACCTTGAGATGAACAGAGACATTTTTAGCTCTTAACTCTTTTAAAGCATCTAAAACATCTCCAATCCCTTTCGATTCCGTAATCAAACCCACGTAAACTAAATTCCAAGGTTTTCCATCCGCTCGAAGCGTTTTTGTGGGAAAAGCATTGGGTGTAATTGGATGAGGCCAGTCCCAAGGAATTATTTTATCAGAGTTAACGCCAATTTTTTGAAGCGAAAGACAGGAATTAATTCCATGATTAAATACCCATTCAATTCGCGGATGATTTAAAGTTTTTGCTAACCAGTAATTCCGTAGCTTATTTTTTACTCCTTGGGTTGGGAAAGAATCGGCTAATATAGCAATTGTTGGAATTTTATTTTTAATAGACCACCCAAAAACACCTTGACTGGGTGTACGAACAATGAGATGAGTAGGGTTTTCTTTCTCTATTAATTCTATTAACGGTTTGATTGATATTTTGGGATTAAAGCCTGCTCCGATGGCTCGCACTCCATTGGAAAGAACTTTATCGTAAGGTTCTTGAGTTAGACAACAAAGAACTGCTGCTTCTTCAATGGTTTTACCGATTTCAGCAACCGCCTCAACCGAATATTTCTGTGCATAATAGGTTTCCTTGCCGCCTTGGGCAAAGCCTTCAACAGCTTCCCGGTAATCTCCGGCATATTGCACCATCAATAAACGCATCGGTGCATCTCCCTTTTAGCAAAATTAATTAAGTTTTAAGAAAATCTACCGTTGGCGTAATTTTTACTCCCTGTATTGAACAAGATGAAATGTTTTGATTCTAGATGCATAAACCCTTTTATTAAAGATGAAGCGTTGGAATTAGATTATTTAAAGAAACTTAATAGAAGCCGCCCCAAGAATTATTATTTTTATTTTTCAAATCAACTATAACCTCGTTTTTTGTTTTGGACAACTTTAAACCTTTGAAGAAAAAGTGAAGAAAAGAATGTTGTGGGAAAGAATTTTTCCCTCATGGGTCTGTTGGCTGAACCATTGATGACGATAGTGAGGGTTGATACCAAGTTGCAGTCAAAGATAGTAGATGGGGAGACAAGGGGGACAAGGGGGAGAGAAAATACTACGTTTGAACGCAACTCGGTATGAATTAACACTCGCCCCACTTTCCAAGACTCCGGAACTTTTCACTCATTACACCAACAACACGCCTGCGCCATCGAGAGAAGAAGTTTTACAATAGACCTCTCCAGAAATTAGATTTCAGCGCAGGTAAAACAAGGGTTTCAGGTTCTTTTTTGGAGATGTCTAATAGCATCAGCCGCTTCTTCTACTTTTCTCGTGTTGGCGGGAGTAATGGTCAATTCAGGGGGTTTTATCTCTGCTGCGCTAGAGTTCGCCGGGGGGGCGCTACGCGAACACTTTTAGGTCGATTGGTTTCTGGCTCTTTGAGTACAAGTCCTGCTAGTCCCCCACTGGCGAGCATGAAGACTGGACAGGTCATGGCGTTCAAAATACTATCCAGTAGGTACAAAACCAAGATCAATGCCAGCCCAACGGCTGGTGCTACTTTACGGTTAGACCAGGTGCTAGGGGGATAACGTAAAAAGACAAAGCCCAAACTAGGCAGTAACAGCATGGCGGTGAAACTGATCAAACCAACTACACCCTGTAGACCATATGCAATAATCCACAGGCTGTCGGTAACCGAGATATCTTTACCCGTCTCATCGTATATCCGGTTTCCTCCCGAATCCCCCCACCCAAATATCATTCTCTGCTGTGCCTTCGCCGCCAAGAGTTTCTCATTAGCAATCCTAAATGCCACTGACGCAGACCGATCATTATCAGTGTTTTCAGATGCGACTAAAAAGGCATTCACCTGAGGGATTCGATAAAGTTCTCCTGTCGCTCCCAGGTATAGGTAGATTGATATAGCCACGGAAAGCAGCAATAGCGGCAAAGCTGTGCGTAACCACCGGGAGGTAAACCAGATGCCAATTCCAATTGCCAGATACAGGTAAGCACCCGTGGATTTGACTAATATAAAGGTGACAATTAATACTGGCACAAGCCAACTCATTGGATAATTCCAGAGTTTCTTGATAATTGCAGTTCTCCATAACAGAATCCCCAGCAGCGTCGCTGCCATCATCCACACGCCCACCCAAAGACCGTGCTCTAACAATACGGTTGGTCTATATCCCCCGTAACGCATTGTTTGAGCAAAGTCTACACGGGCATGGTATCCGTAAAGCCTCAAGTGTAGTGTCGGAGAAATACGCATTTCCAGCAGGCACAAAGGAACGTAGACCATCCCGCCTGCGAAGATGCCAACTGCCAATTGGCGCATTCCAGCTAGGTCATTGAAATAGATTCGACCGATAAAATAGGGCACTCCCCAGGTCATTATTTGCACCGTAGTCGGTGAGATTGGGCTTAGGCCATTCGCCATTTGTGTCGCGATTGGGCATAGACACCAGGTTAGCATCGGCAGGTCAATCCAGCCGGGTTGAAACGAACTCAAGCGTCCAGAATCAAACAGAAGAATTGCTATCAGAACGCAGTAGCTAAGCGCCGATATCTTGTCATAGGGCGGGAGACCGGGCACAATTGGAAATCTGCCCAGAAAACCAGCTTGTGGTAAGAAGAGATACCCCGCGACAAAGCTCACAACAACCGCTCGCTGACCTGGAAATCGGTTAAACAGATAAAGAACGAGCGGAAGAAATCCAAATAGGGTAAGGGGGACAAGAGGACTCATAGGCTTTTTCTCTTCGCGAACAGGAACAGAGCATTCAGAAACAGAATCAGGTGGGTCAAATTCTATGAAATACTGCTTGATAAACGGGTCAATCCAATTGAGTTATAAGTAAGCTGATTCAGTTGATTGCTGTCCACCTGCTTACCGTAGAACCGCTACTGGCTTTATTCAAGCGATCGGAAAAATGCCATCTGCACCTTTTTCAAGGCGCAGATCAGCTCTTCTTACGCTCACCGAGAATCAGGGCAATTAATGCAGTTTCAGTGATAGAGTATGAAGGTGAGAGAGCGGGATTTTTCAGGTTGGTATATTCCTGACTTTGGCGAAAATCTTACCGCTTAGTTAAAGCGTCCCGCACATCAATCAAGATAGGTGGAACACACTTTTTCAGAAAAGTTTTGACATCCATTCCTGAAGACTTTTCCTTTAAGTCCTCTCCGGGTCGAGCCTTAAAAATGGTTGAATGTTCGTTGCCTTTAATTTCTTCAGCAGGACGTCCATTGGTGTAATAGTAAAGTGCTAATGACTTCCGCGTACACCCTTCTGGACAAGTCAAGGGTTCGGGATGTCCATGATAGGTGAAGTCTGTTGTTGTGAACAGAACGAATCGGTTAAAGATGGGAAGAATCTTTTTCTCACACCGAGTCATATCTGTGTCCCAAAGTTCTAGATAACCGCCGTATTCTTCTTTCCAATCTTTGTTGAGGTACAGGAGAAGATTTAATCGGCGATCCAGTCGCATTTTGGTATGCCGATTAAAATCTGCATGAACTTTCAAGTAGCCGCCCCTTTCTATCTGATGAAGTCCACCGCCTTCAAAGTGGGGATCGGGGATGATTCCATTAATACCTGTCAGAGTTTCTAAAAAACTAATGAAGGTTGAGGAATTTAATTGGTAGAGGAGAGCGCGTGTATTGTCTCCCATGTAACGCTCATGTTTGTTCGCCAGCTTCTTTTCCGACTTATTTTCAAATTTTTGCCAATCAATGTCGCCAGCTTTGGGATATTCATTCAGGATGTTATCTAAAACCTCTTCCGGAAAAAAGTTATCGATCACGATATGTGGAAATGGCTTAGCATTAGCATATTCTTCTCGATGTTTAAGCGCCAATTCATTTAATTTATCGGCGTCAACACGAAACATCACATTTGAAGTCATATTCTTCTCCGAGAATGTTTATAAAGTGAGAATGGAGAATTCTCAGTGACTAAAACAGCTTGGAAACCTTCAGTTGAAAGAGCCGGAAACTCCTGACTATAAAGGCAAGCGAACGACAAACAGTAGGCATAGGACAATCTGACCGAACGTCCTGGTAAAAAGAGCCAGGTCTTTGCTTTCTTGGCTATAAAATAAGGTAAGACCCGCTGCCAAGACAAACATAGCTGCAAGTCCAAACCAGACAACCTTCTGTTTCTTGACTTGACGAATTATCTGACTAAGGTTCTCGACCGAGCGGGCTAAGAAAAAGCTCGCCGTCAAAACAGCTATAGCTATCAGGCTATACTTCAAAAAGTCCATCCCCGTTCCACCCGCCATGGTCACCAAGTAGATCAGGAAGTAATGCACGGGAACGACGGCCAATGAAGCAATACCCCTCAGCGATAAAGTATCTTGGCCAACTTTTAACCTGGGTTCTCCACAGATTGCCAATACCCCGGCAAGACTGATCGAAATCACAGCAAAACTCACGACATAAAAACCGATACCTACTGTTCCCCAACGAAAGAAAGATGCCCCACGTTGTAATAGGATTAGACCTGCGACGCTGTTGAGTCCTCCAAGCATTAATAACCCAGAAACGACTCGCCACCGATGGGTTTCGATGAAACCCCTGTAACGCATAGCCGCAACACCAATAATGTAGCCTGCAAATGGATAGGCCATCCAGGGTGAAAGCGGATAAGATACTCCAGGCGTATCTTTAGTGCCAAGTATCCAATTGAGTATTCCCCAGGTTTGCGGTTCGTTTCCAATAGAGGAAATCAAAGGCCCTAGCAAGTATCGCAGGAGGGAAATCAAGACCAAACCAATAAGGCTATAAGTGAGTGGAGATGAAGACCTTCTAATGAATTCCATTACTAAACTCGAAAGAGCGATAAATCCCAGAAAATCGAGTCCCAGCCATCTTCCATCGCTCCAGTGCATTAATAAATCGGCAAGAATTAGTATGATAAATTTGTTAATAATTACAGTCCACTGACCCATCTTTTTCTTCCGGCTCGACTGAACTCCGTAACCAACACCTGTTACAAAAAAGAAAAGAACTGGAGCAAAACTACTAATAAACAATAAACTCCCTGAACCGCCACTATCAACCTAGTTGGGAGCCAGAATTTTGTATCCCAGATGATTCAAGATCATCAGGAGCGCTGCTAAGCCTCGCAAAACATCGAGTTCTGTCCAATGAATACTATGATGAGCATCGTTTTTCATAAGATTATAGACAGTTTTTAACTCTATATACAGGTACTATTTAGCTTAAGTCACGTAGCTTTGTCGATAACGGAAAAGAAGGGATTTTAATTAATTTTTGTTCTCTTAAAGTGGCAGATTTAAATATTGATATAACCACCCAAATATTCAAAAAATAACATCCGATTGGAACAGAATAAAGAAAATAACTTTCTTGGTAAAATTAGCCCTTTGTTCTCCATTTATCCTCTTTTTCACTGAAGGATGGGGCTGATAGGAAGAGTTCCTGTTACAACATATCGACCGAAAAGTACAGCCGTGAGTAAGCCGAGGAATAGTGCAGTTGCCCAAAGATCCTGTTTGAAACAACCCAATTTTTCACGCCAAAGCCCATACATGGTTACGCAATAGAACGGAATATCGCCAACGGCGACGGCAATTACAGCCCCTTTTATTTGCATGAAATGATATCCAACCAATAAGGCAGTGCTGAGCATTATTAAAGTGAGCAGATACCCTAGAGTGTTGTAGATCGGTTTCCCAAGAGCCATAAGAGCAGGGCTCATGGTACTGTACAGCGAGGTATGCCAGATACCCACAGCGATAATGGGCAACATCCAGGCGGCATCGTGATATACCGGTTTATACAAGAGGCGAATCGCGAAATCTCCAAAACTGACAAGGATTGTCAATCCTGGGGCTAAAGCGAGAAGGAGAAGTCTGCGATTTTTGAGAATCTTGGCACGAAAGGCTTCGCGAGGAAGGTCAGCAAGCTTGGAAAAAGCCGGGAAAATCACCTTACCGCTGAGGGCTAAAATGACAGAGCGCGGGAGATCAGCCAGCGTATAAGCAATGCCATAAATGCCCAGCGTAGCGGGTGAGACTAATTTACCCAGGATGAGGCGATCAGATTGCGAGGCCAGAAAGGTGAGTGCCGTTGAAAAAAAGATCCACTTACCAAACGAAAAAATGCTTTTTGCCGCCTCTTTATCCCAGGCAAAGCGGTTAGGTTGTTCTGGCAATAACCGATGACTCCACACCAGTTGGACTGTGGCAGCCGCAAGTCCCCCGGATACAAGCGCCCAGACGCTTTTATCAAAGTAGGCCCAGATCATCATTGCTACCAGTCCTATAATCTGCCCCCCTAACTCAAAGATTGCCAACTTACCGACGGCAAGTTGGCGGTTGAGCGTGAATAGAGCAGTGGAGTCCATACTAGAAATGAGTGTACTCAGACCCACTACGGGGATTAGGTATAGAAGCTGTTTCTCTCCGTAGATTTGGGAAACAGGCCAAGCGATCAAAATGCAACCCAGCCACAACGCGACACCGCGAATAGCCTGTATAGTCCAGGCCGTGTTGATAAAACTTGGGTCATCTCCGCGCTTGTTCTGGATGATGGAAGGACCTAGGCCGACGTCTGAGAACAGGTGTAAGCCCATGATGAAGACATTGACCAAGGCCATCAGGCCAAAGGACTCTGGAAGGAGCAGGCGAGCTAAGATGAGGTTACTGGCAAATCGCAGAACCAGACTTGCCCCATAGCCACCAATGGTCCAGGCTGTGGCACGAAACGCTTGCTTTTTAAGTGATGACATGATTACTGGAGCCAGAGAAGAATTCGGAGGTGTGAGGAGTCAGGCGACGTAACAGCATCAGTTGCTCCTTGCCGTAGGGGTGAAGACCTTCACAAGAGGAGGCGGTGCAGCGCTTGCCTGAGTCTTCTCAATGTTAGAGGGGAACAACGCCGCGAGTCGCGTCGCTTCTTGTTGGGCATCATGCTGTTTGGCTACACGTTCTGCTCCCGTTCTGCCCATCTGTTCCAGCTTTTCTACGGGTAACTGCAAGGCTGTTCGCATGGCGGCGGTTAAGGCTTCAACTGACCCAGGCGGCACCAACCACCCGCATTTTTCAGGCTCTACTAACTCCGGTATTCCGGCGACATAGGTGCTGATTACAGGACGTGAGAGGGCTAGTGCTTCCATAATGACTACGGGCAGCCCCTCGGCAAAGCTGGGGAGTACCATAGCTCGTGAAGCTAAAATCTGTTGCTGCACATCATTAGAACTTGCCCACCCGGTAAGCTCAATGTGGTCTTGAAGTCCGTATTGTGCAATCAAGGCTTCAATCTGGGGTCGCAGGGGGCCATCGCCAACGAATACTAGTTTAAACGGCAAGTTCTCAGCGGCTAACTGACTCGCAGCTTCAATTAAGAGCAAATGACCTTTCTGTTCACTCAAACGACCAATGCAGACTAGTCGAGGTTGATCGGGTATAGAGATATGGGGCTGCTGCAAAAACAGTTCGTCTACGCCACAACGAACGACATGGATTTTTGACCACTGCTCTTGGGAACACCACCGATAAAGCTGACTTCTGCCGAAGGAGCTGACGGCTACAACAAAGGCGGCTCGATTGATTTTTTCGGTTAAGGCGATCGCTTGAACTTTATCAAACTCTTCAGGACCATGCACAGTGAAACTGTAAGGGGGTCCGCCCAGAGTACGACACAACATCGCGACAGTGGTTGAATTTGTCCCGAAGTGAGCATGAACGTGATCTATCCCCAAGTCTGAAAACCAACGTAAAAGAACACAGGCTTCAGCCAAGTAGGCGAAATGACGCAAAATTCCTCGCTCTGAATGCCAGCCAACCAAGAGCATTAGCCATAAAGCACTCCAAAAACGAGCGGGTCTGGTTATCGCAACGCGAATTAGGGCAAAAAGCAGACCGAATTTCCCAATTTCTAAGACAACCTGAGTCAATTCTTGCTCTAGTTTGTCTTCTTCATCAACGAGTTCGGAGCTACACGAGCGGATTGAAAAACGTGCGACTTGAAGACCCATCGCCTCGACTCCAGCAATTTCTCGTCGGATGAAGCTATGGCTAACCTTGGGATACTGATTAACTAGATAGGCAATTGTCATCGTGAACTCGCTCGAAAGGAGTATTTTTTGTTTAATCTTTAGTAGAGCTGTTAAAAAATCAAACTTTTTGTAAACGACCGTGACGACTCTTCCCAGACTGCTGCTTCCAGTTGGAGCAACTGGAGTGGAAAGTACCCGACGCTCACGAAGAGGAAGTGTCTTCCTTTCCTGTGGGCAGTGGATAGGAGAAAAATCACCCTGTCTGCTACTATCTCCTTCTTTCTCCTAGATGTCGCCTCCCTATTCCATCCCCTTCAAAAGTGAGGTGTGTACAACACTCCTTCTCTTGGGAAGGGAAGAAACGCTGTGTTCTCTCTCTCATTGACTACCCCCTGCTTCTCTATCCCTGTAAGGGGAGAGGAGAACTCGCCCGACTCTTTCTCTGAGTAGGCAACTAGGAAAAGCTGCATCCCCATCATAGCCACGCGCACGGCGTTTGCATCGAGACAAGAGGCAGCTAACGCCACTCTTCACGACTACAACAGGGGCGATTTTTTGATGGGTATCGGGACTCAACGAGAGCCAATGTGGTTTCAATAAAACTCTTGTTTTGTCGGCCAAGAACTGCTCCATCTGAAGTGAAGAGGTAGCTAGGTAGCCACAGATTCTTTTTCTTTCCTGTCGCGTATGCTCGTTGCTACGAGTCAGCAAGGTGTTCCGAAGACAAAAACTAGAAGGCAATTCTGAAGAGTCAATTTTTCCGTCATACAAGGATTTTATCCTTCATGAATCTTCTCTTCATGAAGAGAAATGACGCTTCTCACAGTACTCCCTGAACTAGTTAGAGTGTTGTCCTCCTTCACCAGATAACACGCTCTTAGGGCACGAACCCGGAAATTTTAGCGACAGGATATTTTTGTCAGTTGATGGGGTAACGCAGAACACACGGCGGCTCTAATGATTCTCCATCAACTGACCCATACTGAACTTTCGGAAGACGTTTGATATAGTCCTTGATCACTTCAGACATAGAGACACCTCGCCTGTTTGCCTCTTTCTGCAATCTGGCTTTCTCATTATCGTTCAGGCGAACCCGAAGCATATATTCTCGCCTTGCCATGTTGCGACTAATGTTGCTACACTATTGAGATGAAGATAGCACATCAGTAAAGACTCCGACCAACAAAAGAGCAAGCCTATTGATTTCTCTTCGCACAATCGCTCCGTAGCTCCGGAACGTCGGGGAAGAAAGGAGCTTATAAGGATGTATTGTGATATGCCCTTACCGGAAAGTTTCGCAATTGCAGCAGTGGGAGTTAAGCTTGTGGGTCACGTTAGACCTATGACGCTTGTGGAAAGCGACTTCTTTGTATGTCACTAAATCCATTTTTAAATAAATTTCCTAATATCCCAGTTGAGCGGTCAGAATGGGGAATATAAGTAATATAGATTGGGCGGGTAAAAGAGCAGATCTTGTAAAAACATGCGATATGACCAAGGATGAATGAATTTAAGTTTGTGTGCCTTGTGGCATCCCGTCAATCCAGCTCATAGAGTTTTCTTGCTATCGCAAGGAACACGAGAAGTGAGAAGCCCTCGTTGTAACTAATCGGAGCAGGAAGAAAGTAGATCATAAAGTTTGTTACCAGAGGAGCATCAAGCTTTAGAGACTTCTACCACGCGAGGGCTTTTCTGGGGGTGCAAGTCAACAAACTATCATAGAGGTCAAAATGGAAACAGAACCGGTCTCTCAAGTTTTATCAATTAGCAAGCGAGGCAGACAGTTGCAGGAATTGCCAGCCCTGGACAATTCGGAGGTCAGTACTCCGCCTCAAAAAGGGATGAATTTTCGTCCACTCTTGAGGACTGTCCAGCGGAAAGCCCTACTAGTGATTGGCATTACAGGTGCAGTCACTGTTGGTGCCTTTGTTTGGGCTAATCAAAATATCCCAAAGAGCTACAAAGGTGATTTTCAGCTTTTAGTCGAGCCTGTAACCAATGAGGGTAGATTCGTTCAACCCTCTGTACTCACTCGTGAGGGTGGACAAGGGATGGGTCAAGGAATTTCTAACCTGGACTACGCCACTCAGCTTGAGATTTTAAGAAGCCCAAGGATACTATCTGCCATATATGAGCAAGTTAAAAGCCGATATCCTAAGCTGAATTATTTTGCCTTCACAAAAGGATTTGCTGTTGAACGCCTCGCTAGCGAAACCTCTCCGGAACCAACCAAGATTCTCAAAGTTAGTTACGAAGCGGAAGAGCCCAAACAAGTCGAGTTTGTTTTGGATGTCGCCGCGAAAAAATATTTACAATATAGCCTTCAGGAACGGAAGACTCGAATTAGTGAAGGGGTTAAGTTTATTGATGACC
The DNA here is from genome assembly GCF_000317515.1 of Allocoleopsis franciscana PCC 7113. Classification (GTDB taxonomy): domain Bacteria; phylum Cyanobacteriota; class Cyanobacteriia; order Cyanobacteriales; family Coleofasciculaceae; genus Allocoleopsis; species Allocoleopsis franciscana. The sequence continues at coordinate 91,299 of NC_019760.1, forward strand.
AACTCCCGGAGTTAAATGCGCGGGTAGAGTCTCTTCAGTCGCAAATCCAACGGCTACAACAGCAGAACAAGTTGACCGACCCCAGAACGCAGGGCGATCAATTATTCACGCAAGTTCGTGAAATCAACAATCAACTAGCACAAACCCAAAGAGATTTAGCTGAGCAAAAGACGCTTTATGCCAGCTTACAGCAACAATTAGATCTAACACCATCGGAAGCGATCGCCGCCTCAGCGTTAAGCGAAGACCCTAACTATAGAACCCTGCAAGCAAAGATTCAGGAAATCGACAATAAAATTGCCGAAGAAAGAAGTCGTTTTCAGGATGATAACCCCGTCATCCAATCTCTACTAGCTAAACGACAAAACCTACTCAATTTACAGGGCAACGAATCCAATCGGATTGTAGGGGAGAACGCAGCCGAGGCAACAGGCAATCCGAAAGTGGAAGCTTTCCAAAATTCGGTTCGGATAGGACTGATTCAGAGACTGGTTGAATCCGCCAACCAAATTGAGCTTCTGGAAGTTCGCAATCAGGCGCTCACACAAACGAAAAAGGCGATGGAGCGACAAGCCCAGATATTTCCTTCGATTGCACGGGAATATAACGCAATACAGGGGCAGTTGGAGATTGCTAACCGGACACGCGAACAACTCTTGACTCAGCGAGAAACGCTGCGAGTCGAGGCGGCTCAAAAGCAAGTCCCATGGGAAATAGTTTCCAAGCCTCATCTCGTGACCGATCCTACCGGTAACCCAATAGCCAGCAGTAAAGCTAAACCCATTAAGATAGGGGGACTTTTAGCCGGTCTGCTGTTAGGTGTGGGAACGGCTGTACTCATAGAAAAAATTCGCAATATCTTTTACAACGACAAGGAACTGGAAGATGATATCCCCTTGCCGATGTTAGGGATAATTCCGGTCTATAAAGGTTCTAGAAAAGCACAGCCTGCCTTCGTCGAGTCTGCCGAAGGAACCGGGGGCAGCTATCAGAACGATCCGGAATTTCAGAAAGCCTTCGACTCTCTCTACGCCAGCATTCGTTTTCTGTTTTCCGATCCCCCTGTCCGTTCTTTAGCGGTTTGCTCAGCAGGGCATGAAGATGGGAAGTCTACAGTGGCTTTAAATCTGGCTCAAACGGCAGCTAGCATGGGGCAGCGAGTCCTGTTGGTAGATGCCAATCTGCGTCAACCCCAGATCCACGAACGCTTGGGCATTCCAAACCAGAAGGGACTGTGCGACCTCCTGGCCAAAAAACTCGCGCCTAACGAATTCATCCAAAAATCGGCTATAGATAATCTCTTCGTGCTGACTACGGGTCAACTCCAACCCAACTCGACCAAACTGCTTGGGTCGGCTCAGATGCAGTATCTCATGGAAGAATTCCAAGCTACCTTTGACTTGGTTGTTTATGACACAGCCCAGTTCGGCAGCTTTATGGATACTAATTTCCTAGCGGCTCATACGGATGGGATTTTGATGGTTGTTGCTGTTGGCAAGACGAAGCGTACTTTAGTGATGCAAGTCTTGGATCAACTCAACACGTATCGCTTACCCACTTTGGGTGTTGTGGCAAATCATCTCAAGCGGAATACCCACATTCCTTACGAAACAGGAACCGCGCCTGAGTGGAATTCTGGTGCTGAGGAACTACCACCAGCTCATCAGACCGCAGGAAAATGGCTAGGATACAATCCGGACAACTTCAATGAAACGATGTCCTAGTAGCCTCATG
>NC_019761.1 GCF_000317515.1 Allocoleopsis franciscana PCC 7113
TTTACCCTTCCTGAATGATTCCTAGCTGATAAAGGGTGCCTTATACTGGCAAATGCCAATTTGCTTTTCGGGTGAAAACGGACTTGTTCGACAAGAAGCGCCAACAATTAGCGGACAACGAGGCACCCCTCGCTGCCAGGATGCGTCCTCGCACCCTTGATGAGTTCATCGGGCAAGATCACATTATTGGCCCAGGACGCCTGTTGCGTCGTGCGATTCAAGCCGATCAGCTTTCTTCGGTCATCTTTTTTGGTCCACCTGGCACGGGGAAAACTACTCTTGCTCGGATTATCGCTAACACCACCCGCGCTCACTTCATTGCGATTAATGCTGTCCTGTCCGGGGTAAAAGAGATTCGGGAGGCAATTTCTACCGCTCAAAAACGCCAAAAGGAACACAATCAACGCACTATCCTGTTTGTTGACGAGGTTCACCGCTTCAATAAGTCGCAGCAAGATGCCCTCCTCCCTTGGGTGGAAAATGGGACGGTTATTCTAATTGGTGCGACGACAAAAAATCCTTACTTTGAAGTTAACAAAGCTCTTGTCAGTCGCTCGCGCATCTTTCAGCTCAAGCTACTGGATGAAGCGGACTTGCGCGGTGTCCTTGAACAGGCACTCACTGACTCAGAGCGTGGTTATGGTCAGCTATCTGTAATAGTAGAGCCAGATGCGATCGCTCACCTAGTCAATGTCGCCAACGGTGATGCCCGTTCATTACTCAATGCTTTGGAACTGGCAGTTGAAACCACACCCCCCGACGAAACCGAGACGATTCACGTTACGCTGGCTGTCGCAGAAGAATCTATTCAGCAGAGGGCAGTGCTCTATGACAAAGAAGGAGACGCCCACTTCGATACGATTAGTGCCTTTATCAAAAGCTTGCGGGGTTCCGACCCGGATGCGGCTTTATACTGGCTAGCCAAGATGGTTTATGCCGGGGAAGACCCCCGCTTCATTTTCCGCCGCATGTTAATTTTAGCCAGTGAAGATGTGGGACTGGCTGACCCGAATGCTGTAGTGGTCGTTAATTCCTGTGCGAGTGCTTTTGAGTGGGTAGGGATGCCGGAAGGACGCTATCACTTGGCTCAAGCTACGCTTTATCTCGCCAACGCTCCCAAGTCTAACAGCGTTATGGGCTTTTTTGATGCCCTAACGGTGGTTGAGAAGGAACGAGAGGCGGAGGTACCCAATCACTTGAAAGATGCTAACCGCGACAAGAAAGGATTGGGGCATGGAGCCGGTTATCTTTATCCTCATGCCTACCGCGACCATTGGGTGGCTCAACAGTATTTGCCGAGTAGTTTGCAGGGACAGGTGTTTTATCAGCCTTCAACACAGGGGTTTGAAGGGGAAATTAAGACGCAGGTAGCTCGTCATCGGGAAGCGCAGTTGGAAGCGGTGGCAGAGGGTGTTTTTGTCTCACCTGTTGAAGTGCTAACAACAGGACCAACTGACCGCACGGTTGACCGTTGGTTGCAACGCACGTTGAGTCAGGTGGGCGAACAACTTGCAGGGATACGCGATCGCATTTTCACCTTAACCCTCTTCTGTCACTTTCGGAGTATTCTGAATAAAAGAATTAAAAGAAAAAACTCTCTTCAGGTAAGCAGGGCAATGGATGTAGAATTACAAATCCTGAAACATTTGGCAAGAGACGCCCACCCAACAGTTGCGCTCATAGACGAATATTGTGCAGAGGATCAAGCTCTATTTAAAGACGTAAGAAATTATGAGTGCTTTAAATATTTGCACTTAGGAATAATTTCCCCAATAAAAAGAAAATCATTACCAGAGATTGCTAAAGTAGTAAGTATAAACTCTGCTCAGTCATGACATCATTTTATAGCCAATTCAGAGTGGTCAGTCAATGAATTAAAAATCCAAAGATTAAACAAAATCAAGAGAGTATTAAAGGGAAATGCAATTACGCTAGTGATAGATGAAACCGGAGATAGAAAAAAAGGTAAAAAAACTGATTATGTAGCTAGACAATATTTGGGAAGCGTGGGGAAAGTAGATAATGGGATAGTTTCAGTCAATGCTTATGGAGTTTACTCTAACATAACTTACTGGGAGATAACAACTGACCCAGAAACTATGCCGGAGAATTCTACTTCTTTTGTAATGACAAATCTTCAAGGTAATCTCAAGAAAACTTTAGGCGACTTATATGGATTAAGAACCTGGATAGAATATGGTTTCCGACAGTGTAAACAGGAACTAGGTTGGACAGATTATCGTTTCACAAATTTTCAACATATTGAGAGGTGGTGGGAAATTATTTTTTGTGTTTATACAATGATTAGTTTAAATTCCCCAGCATTTTTAAGATTAAAACAATCTCGTCAAATTGAGACTGAGGTACAAGAAAATAGAGATATTAATTTTTCTAATCATAAACAATGGAATCATCAACCCGGATGGAAGAATACTTTAAATAATCTGCGTCTAATTATCCAACCACTTTTGCTATTTTGGTTGATTTATCCCTGGCTGGATATTTTACCTAATTCTAAGTTATTGCTGGGATTTAATCATTTAATTGCTGCAATGAATCAATTTAAACCCGGTTTGGCTTCTGGATAATTTAACTTATTTACTACTTGCTTCACCCGGAAAGTGACAGAAGAGGGCTATGCATATTACACCCGCCTTAATCGATCGCTGGTTCGCGACTACTTCTACAACAAATAGACCTTCTTATGCGGCGCATTTGGCGAAGAACCTCACACAAGAAGAAATCCGTGCGGTAAAAGAGCTATTCACCCGCTCTTTGCTGCATCAGACGGTTAATTGGGAAAGTGCGATCGCTTTTGTCCGGGCTTGGCTGTCGTCAAAGTAGTTTTGTGGTAAATCAAGGACATTAGCGATCACATTGATGACACCAGCAACGAGGAAGAATAGAGAGGCTCGTGTCATCCCTAAATCAGAGCAACAAGAATTGCAACTCCTCAATCATAGAGATATATACTAATAATTAAATTAAAGGACATCATTACCTAAGTCATCAAATAATGACAATTGTCCTACATCTCCGTTGTTTAAATTTCCTTTATCTTTACCATGACCTTTAGGTCTAAAAATCCACCATTGATCCCGATATTCAAGCAACCCAGCGAAACAAAACCAGGAAATTATTCGGGCAGCGTTATCATTAGGTGTTTTAGGATTTAAAGATTCTTTTGTATAAGGAGCGTTAGCTACTACATCCCGGAATTTGCTTAAAGTCATGTGATCGCCAGGACTAATTTTTTCATATATGGTTTTTATGATTGTATGTTTCTCTAATTGGTTAGCTAAATAATCAGCGATTTCAAAATTTCCCAAGTTTCCCAAGTTGTCTTGTGCTATAAATTGGTTTCTTTCTCTAGTAATCAGACCAAAATTGTAAAGGTCACGAGTAATATTATTAATTGTAGCCTTCTTATATCCTGATGTTTCTACCACTTTTGAAATTGGCATTCCCTTTGAACCTTGTTTTTTTATTAAATTGAAAAACTTTATTACTGTTCCAATGGGATGTTTCGGTATATAAATAAAAGGAATAAAAGGCTCTTCTTTACCATTAAGAATATCTCTATATATATCCCAAGATATTGCATACTTATGCCCTTCAAGTTGAATTACTAATCTGTTAGAGGCTAACCACTCTATTACATCATTACCAAATTTATCGATTACCTCATTCATTTCAACTGTAGGTTTTTCTGCAATATACTTGAGACATTCTAGTTGTTCAGAAGTACCAACATATTTTTTTATAACTTTATTGAACATTCCTTTTACATCAATATGCCAAGGAGTCATTCCTGAATTTCCCGTTAATTTTTTCTCGCATATATCAACACAAGCCATTTTATATAACCAAGGAAAACCTGGACACTGATCATTTATAAAATTTTCTTCTTGCGTTTCTAGTTTCTGACTGTGTTTTCCTAAATAATTTTTGAAGTACTTCAAAAAATCTCTTGATTCTTGATTGTCAAATTCTTTTAATTCAAACTCTCGTCTGTGTTCGCTCAGTTGATGCCAAAAATTATAAGCAGGATGCCTCATATAGGTACTGACATCTGTCCGTCAGCAGAAACCTAAAATTAAATTTTCTTTAAAGGCACTAACTTCACGAGCAACTTCTTCAAATGCTTTATAAACTCCTGAAAGAGATTCTTTCGTTAAAATTGTTTCAAACTGATCAAAGAAAACAACTATAAATCTACAATCTGATTTTAGCTTTTCTAACGCTTTCTTAATTGATTGGCTATAAAACAATTGCTGTTCTGTACTTTCAATCGATATTTTGTGTTCTGGTAGGTCAATAAAGTTTTCATCAACTGCTTTTTGTAGGGCTAACATGATAGCCTTTTTAACAAAAAATGCTCCTTTAGCTGACCTGACATCAACATCGTATAAATAAAAATCATGCTTTAGAGCTTCATTCTGACGGCAATCTTCTGTCAACTTAACTACTAGAGAAGATTTGCCGAATCCAGAGCCTCCTGTAAAGCAAACAATTCGGGTCTGTGTTTTGCCATCTCTTATACTTGCTAATAGTTTCCAAAATTCGCTTTGCAAGTGATGTCGCCCAACAAAATTTTCAGGATTGCATGGACGATAGTCATCAAAAGCATCTGCCCTACCAATTGACGATACTACTTCTTTATCTAACTCATAAACAGCAGGATGCTGGTCTTTAACTTTTATTTCTGTTCCATCTACTAAATCGAGGTTTTCCCAAAGATTGTATCTCAAAAAATCATTGCGTAAGTCATTTTTATTAATGTGATATTCTTCTGAAGTTGGAAATACGATTACGCGAAAGGGTTCTGTATGGGAGCATCCCAATTGTGCAAAAATAAAGGGACAGCCATTATTCGCGAGTAATAATCGCGAATACTTCGGGAGATTCAATCCTGCGGTTTTTCTTCCTCCTGCTCGGCTCCAGAAGTAATATCCAGCAAGCAATCATCTAGGGAACGGATGAGCTTCTGTATCTCATCGATAACAGAACGCCTAAAAACAGACATGACAGCATCTATATGGTCAGTAGTACCAGCTTTCCCCAGATGCTTGTATTTACTCAACTCTTCGGAGGTCGCGCATGGGAAGTATGGAGTCGGCACTTGTAATTTGTAGTACCAATATTTCTTATTATTTTGCCGAACTTGATAACGCGCTACCCAAGCCCCGGATGGAGCCAGCTCACCCTGTTTTAATATTTGTCTTTGTTGTTTTTCTAACGCTGCTATCGCCTTTTTAATACGCTCAAATCGAGCGAGTTTATCTCGCTCAATATCCTTGGAAGTCTTTCGAGGCATAAAGATAAATCCTAATTATTCGCGATTGTAACTCGCGAAAAAAAGCAGCGTGCTTCTTTTCATACTGTTTTTGGGTTTTTTAAGCGCTTGGAGCAAGCTGTCGATTCAGATAAGCGCACCGCAGTTGCAGCATTTGCGGTAAATTTTGGGACTTCCATTGAGCGCCGACTATTTGTAGCCGCTTGTCTATCTGTTTGACCGCAGACTCTACAGCTCCCGAAGCAATCGAACTTAATTGTTCGGCTTGAAAGTACATATAATTGACTAAGCGATGCCTATGTTTACGTAGATAACTTATAAAGTTAGTAGCCCCGACATAGTTAGTTTTCCGGAGTTTACTAATCGCTTCTTCGACCACTCCTTGCCACAAATCTGCTTCGATTTGTTCTAAAAACTTTTTCGATGCCTGAATTTTATAGAGGTTCTCTTTCAAATGATACCAGTCAAGAATTTCTTGTCGGGTCTGGTCGTCGGCTATTTGTGCAAATAGGTTCCACACCCCATCGTGTCCATCACCCAAGCAATAAATGGTTCGAGCCAGGTTTTGGCTGTTCACCCAATTAATTAGAGAAAAATTATCTTGAAAGAAGGCTCCGTAATATATTCCTTGTAGTCGTCCGGTTTTATACTCCTTCCAGTAGGCGGGTTTACCTTTTTCCTGTGAGCGTAAACGCACTTTCCCACCATCGAGACAAACTTCTGTCAGTTTTTGTTTAATATTAGGTGGCGATAGCTCTACTTTCTGGGCTTGGCGATGATGAGTGCTGTGACCTACTTCTACCCCGGTCAAGACTTTCAGGTCATTCTCTGCATCTTGAAATGATTCATTTGCTGCAAGTAATAAACAGCATTTTTCCAGAAGAGGACTTAACCGTCGATACGGCTCAATTCCTAAACGTGACGCTTGTTTTTGAGTGATTTTTATCCGACCCACACAACTTCTTATCGTTCGGATGCGTCCCGATTCTGTTCCCGTCTTTTCTCCGATAAAAAAAAGGTTATTTGGGGGCTGACATGTTCTAGCACTTGGTCGCGCACCGCTGTTTCAATACCCTCTAACGTCTCAATTTTCTCTTGTGGAGTATTTTTATAGAGAATTTTAGCTATCGCCTTGATATGGTCGGCTAAAAGTTTTTTGTCTTCTGGTGTCATTGTCATAAAGAGGCTCCCTAACTAATTAAATTGTCGCAGTTAGGGCAACATCCGCCTAGTCGGCCTTTATTCGCGAGTAAAAATCGCGAATAAACTTCCCGTTCTCTTGCCTTCTTGCAAAATTGGGATGCTCCCTTCTGTATCGCCCTCTTTTATTTCCTCAGCTACCCAGAGATATTGTGTTGGAGTTATCAGTAAAGTAATTACTTTAACCAGTATTTGACTCAAATCTGGTAGCGCTATTCTTTTTACATCTATAAACCAATCAGCTAATTCTTCTGGTCCAACGAAAACTAACGTCGGCTTTCTATCAGGCTTTTCTTCCTGTTTGTCTTTTATTTCCTTTATTGCACCCTTAGCATCCTGTCCAGGCAAAGCCGTTGAAAACAAATAGGCATAGGAGACATCATGATGCCAAGTTTTTCCAATTAATTTCCATATAACATCGGCAGGAAAGGGGTTTTTAAGAAATTTGCATTCAACAAATGCTTGTTTGTTTGTACCAGAATTCTTAGCTATAATATCAATTTCCATTCCTGTTAAACTTACACGCTTCTCTACAGTAAATTTCATTTTACTGAGTAGATCTGCTACTAAAGTCTCCAAAAAATCGCCTTTTTTATTCGTATCTTTATCCCAATCTTCAGGTAGGATTATTTTAACCTGTTTTTGAATCAGCTCATGGTTAACCATTTTGTATATCCTTCCTGTAATTATTGAGATAGCGGAGATCCGATAACTCGCGGCGGCAGGGAATCAACAAAGCATAAGGTAAATAGGTCATGCACCCTCCTCAAATCCATTGAGTGCAAGCACCTAAATGTTCTAGCAACGTTTGATAGTCCTACCAGCTTCCAGGGACTCTCACCACTGCTCCTGCTGGCAACTCAAATGGCATCGGGTTTGACGATCACATTAATCATCGGCAGCCTACTTTATCAGCTAAGAACTATTATCGCCCTTGAATAGATGTTAGGTTTCATTGTGGATACCCTATACGAAATCTGGGCTGACTGGCGACTGGCTCTAACGGAACGACCGGACTTAGCGACTATACTATTATTAGCGATGGTCAGAAGCAGATTGAGTGCAACACGCTCCAGCGTTGCCGATTGACCGATGATTATTAACTTTTTTATCAGCGATCGCACAACTCACCAAGCAACTGTTTGTAGGTTTTCTATTTCCTTAAAATGGGCATCGCGTGTAACCAATATTAACGTATATTGTAGAGCAACTGCTGCAATCCAAATATCGTTTTCAGGTAACGGACGACCTTTAAGACGTAATTTGTGTTTGACCTCGCCGTAATGACGAGCGGTTTGTGCATCACATTCGAGGACAGTACTGTTAGCTACAAATTCGTCAATACGTTCTAAATTCTCTTTTGAACGTCCTGATTTTCTGGCACCGTAACATAACTCGCCCACCGCAATACTAGGAATGAAAACTTCATCCGCTTGTGCAAGTCTATTTTTGACGGCTGCCTCATCTGCAAACAGAGCAATGATGATGTTTGTGTCTAACAAGTATCTACCACTCATCGGTGTCAACCTGCTCACAATCCTGTTCTATTGCTTCGCGCATCAACTGAATATCATCGGGTGGTATTGCACCTGCAAAACGTAGGAGTTGCCAACCTGGAACGCCTTGAGTGGTTGAACCTGCTAAGGCACGGGCAAATTCTAGCACCTGCCATTGCAAGTCTTGGGGCATAACTTTTAGTTGCTCAATTACCTGCTCAACGATAGATATATCCATCTTGCTCTCCTGCCCAGCATCATAGACTTATTCTAGTCAGGCTAGCGGTATCTAAAAAGAAAGCGCTCACACACTCAACCCCTTCCGTACCGTATGGCATCCTTAACTCGAACCTCAATCAGCAACTGAAGTTTTTTATTAGTTAGAGCTTAACTGCTGTACTTTTGTACCAATGCCATTGTCCTTTTGACCAATCCAGCTCGTTTGCGAGTTCGCAACCGCACCTTGGCATCCGCTACTACTGCTTCTTTCAACTCCGGTTTGGATTGCAACAAAGCTATTGCTGCTTCAATAAACGTTTCTGGCGTAATCTCCTCCTCGTCACACACTCGCAGTAAATCAGCTCTGATTCCTTGCTCTAAATGAACAGCCAACCGCTTCCCCACCTGTGGCAGGTTGTCTAACTCCGCCTGTAATCGCTGTAACTCTTGAGGCTCAGCATTAGTTTGAGCAGAGTCGTCGGCATCACTAATTTCACTCTTGTCAGCAGCTTCCTCCTCCACCTCAAGAGAGCGCTTGAGCGAGAGTGAAGTATCGCGGGGAGTTACCTTAGGGCGCGATTTGGATGTAATCAGCGAACGAATGTCAGGATTTGTCATGCTTACCGTCCAACGAATAAATCTTGTCTACTAGAACCTCAATGGGATAAGCCAAATCCTCTTGCCCCATTTCGTGCAGCGTCAGTCCTCGGTTAATGGCTTGCTTGAACTTCTCCGACTCGCGAATCGATGGCAGCACCAAATCTTCTTCAAACCATTGGCTAGTAATTTGCTTCATGGACTCAATGTTGCTCTCACTTTCCGTCGTGCGGCGTAACCCTACCCAGCGATCGCGAAACGGAACTACACCCAAAACCCTCCCCCCAAACGTCTCATCCTCTTCCTTGAGTTCATTAATCAACTCCAGAGTGCGAATCAACGATTGTAAGCCCTTTACCGACGCTTCAACCGGAATCATCAACCCATCAGACGCACCAATTACCGTCAGGGAAATTTGCGATCGCTGCGGGGGTGCATCAATGATGCAATAGTTAAAGAGTTTAGCAACACTCTTGAGCCGTCGCCCCAGTGTCAAAGCACCCGTGCCGCTACCTGCCAGATAATCTTGCACCGTGTCCAGAGCGTCATCAGAGGGAATCAAAAACAGATTGTTGTACCTCGTTTCGTAAATCCCATCCTTAGTATCGACTTGCTTTTTGAGAACTTCGAGCAAAGTGGGGCTATCGGGTTCCACAGTGAAACCCAAGAAAGTCGTCAGGCTGCTCTGAGGATCGGCATCGATCGCCAAAACCGTATGTCCCTTCGCGGCTAATAGACGAGCCACGAACAAAACCATTGTCGTCTTCCCCTGACCACCAGCCAAGGATATGGAACTGACTGTCTGCATCGTTGAACAAGTGACGCGGTGAGCGTCAGCAGATATTCATTAAGTATACATTGAAGAGTTGAATTTTGTAAAATATGCAAAACTGAAGAAATGCAAAACTTTTAAACTGACTAATTGTAAAACTGCACTTTTGAAAAAATGCATTTTGCCAGACCGACCGCGCAGACGGTCAACTCTTGGTACAGTGAGGGAGAACGATAGAGCTGACAACGGATACGTAGTCCTGCAATCGTCTCCCTTGGATGTGTCTCTTGAACCCAGATGAGACTCAGATTTGCTTGCACCTATGCCTAGGGGGTTTCGTTGTGGTCAATTAACCATCAGGATAGTGTTAAGACCAAAATCGACACCAACGAGCTGCGGCTTAGATTTCATACTACCGAGGGATAGTTCATGTGCGGAATTGTGGCATTCCTGTCGTTTCAAGATTCTATTGACTCCGAGTCTTTGAAACGGGCAACTCAACGCTTACATCATCGGGGACCGGACGGACAGAAGTGTTGGATTTCCCCGACACGACGTGTTGGGTTGGGGCACGCCCGACTCAGCATTATTGATCTCAAAACAGGCGACCAGCCGATTTCTAACCAAAACAACAATCTACATATTGTTGTTAACGGAGAGTTTTATGACTTTGAACGAATACAGCAGGACTTAGAGCGATGGGGCTACCAACTACGTACCCATTCTGATAGCGAGATAGCTCTTCATCTTTACGACGAGTTTGGTACGCAATGCCTGCATCATTTACGGGGCGAATTTGCGTTTGTGCTTTGGGACGAAAGAAATCAGCTACTATTTGCAGCTCGCGATCGTTTTGGGATTAAGCCACTGTACTACACCGTGGAAAGAGGCATCCTTTATTTGGCCTCCGAAGTCAAGGCGTTATTTGCGGCTGGTGTGACTGCGCGTTGGGATCATGAGTCCTTTTTTCAGGCCGACAGCGGTCTATTAGATCCAGCTCGTACCTTATTTCAAAATATTTATCAGGTGCCACCAGGTCACTTTCTTTTGGCCTCGCCCCATAGTATCCAATTGAAGAGCTACTGGGATTTTAATTATCCCCGAATCGGGGATGAGGTTCCTCAATACAGTGAACATGAATACATCGAAAAACTCCGGTACACCTTGAATGAAGCCATTCGACTTCGGTTGCGAGCTGACGTGCCAGTGGGTTGCTATCTGAGTGGCGGACTTGATTCATCGGCTGTGTTGGGTATAGCAGCTACGCATACTTCGACTCCGCTCCAGGCATTCACTATCTCCTTTAACCAAGCTGCCTATGACGAAAAGACTATTGCTCAGTCAACAGCCGCCTATACGGGCACAAATATCCAGCTAATTCCAGTTAGTCAATCTGACTTCGCTGAACATTTTGCGGACACAGTTTGGCACGGTGAGATGTTCTGCATAAACACCCATACCGTTGCCAAGTACATATTGAGCAAGGCTGCACGCGATGCAGGCTACAAAGTAGTGCTAACTGGCGAAGGTGCCGATGAAATCTTCGCAGGATACGCCCATTTCCGCCAAGATATGTTGCTTTACAACACGAAAGGGCAAGACGAAAAAGAAATAAAACGACTATTAGAAGAGTTACGCTTAAACAATACGGTCTCAATGGGTATCCTTTTACCTAATGAGACATCTACACCACTGCCCAATGTGCAGCGACTCTTAGGTTTTGTACCGACCTGGATGGAAACAACTGCCGCAGGTAGTCTCAAGGGTCGCGCTCTCTACGCACCTGAATTTGCTGCCCAGTTTTCACAGCGAGACGCCTTTCGTGTCTTTTTCAACGGAGTAGATGTACAGGGTCAACTCTCTCAACGGGAGCCTGTAAACCAATCACTCTATTTGTGGTCGAAAACAGCGCTACCGAACTATCTTCTGCGAATGCTGGGAGACGGAGTGGAGATGGCACACTCTATTGAAGGGCGTCTGCCCTTTCTTGACCATCATGTGGTTGAATTGGTGCGTGAGCTTCCCGTTTCACTCAAGATTCGTGGTATGACTGAAAAATATGTACTGCGAGAAGCCGCTCGTCCCTACTTAACCGATACGGTTTACTCCCGCGAAAAGCACCCGTTCTTTGCTCCGCCTTCTACCTCTCAACTGAACTCTCCATTGCAGGAATTGCTCCAAGATACGCTGCGAGATCCAATTAAAGGCTCACTACCCTTCTATGACCAAGCCAAGGTGATCGCACTGTTAGATCAACTCCCTGAAATGGCTGATAGTACACGTACTTCAATAGATCCAGTTTTGATGAAGATGTTGAGTGCTTGTGTCCTTCAAGAACGGTTTGGACTGGCGTAGATGGAAATTCTTATGCTCAACTCGCTATTCATAAAATCACCGTTGAGCAACTCTCTACTGTCAATACTAATCCTTGGGTGAAAAACGAATGAAGTTATCCGATTTATCCCCAGAAGTCCTTGAAAAAGTTAAGCCAGTGCGATGGGACAGGATTATTGAGAAGCACGAAGGTCCAGAGGATTGGGAGTCGGTTCTAAGATACTACGAACCCGAATTCCTGGAAATTGAGGGACGTTGGGTGCTTCTGCCCGTCGAGAAATCACACCATCCAAATATCACGATTTTGCGTAGTATTTGGAGTGCAGATGGAAACTCGCTGACGCTGTTTCTCCAGGATACCACCTATGAAGACGACCCCTTTTTCTCTGGTTTTATGGCGGTCTGCGATCGCCTCAAGGGAGAAGACTTCTTTCTAGCAATTTTATATCACGAATGGTTTGTTATTGAAAGGGCGGAAGTTTTTGAACCCTGACCAACATATGGCGAAACCTGATAACCAACTAGAAACCTTTCATGCCACAAATCGCCAACAATGGCGGGAATGGTTGGAGAAAAACCATCACACTTCTCTTGGTGTATGGCTCATCTACTACAAAGTAAAAAGTGGTAAGCCCAGCATTCGATATAGTGAAGCGGTAAAAGAAGCCTTATGCTTTGGTTGGATTGACAGTAAAGTCAAATCCTTAGACTCAGAACGTTATATGCAAATATTTACACCCCGAAAACCGAAAAGCGTCTGGTCAAAATTAAATAAGCAATATATTGAAGAACTCATAGAACAAGGGTTGATGACACCGTCGGGTCTTGAAAAAATTGAAGCGGCAAAACAAGATGGTTCATGGAACACGTTAGATGCGATAGAAGAGTTAATAATTCCGGCAGACTTAAAGCAAGCCTTAGAAGCCAACGAAGCGGCTAATAGGTATTTTGAGGCATTGAGTAACTCATCTAAAAAGAATATCCTCTTTTGGATTGAAAGTGCTAAACGTCCGGAGACAAGGTTGAGGAGAATTGAGCAAACTATCAGCTCAGCCGTGCAGAACAAAAATCCCTTGGCACGAGGTTGATACACATAAGCTTAATAAAAAAAAGCCTAGTTGCTCATGAGCAACCAGACTCAATACTTAGTGAATGTTACTACCTAAAAGAATCGGTTAGGCAGCAGCTTCCTCCAAATTAACTTTGACGACCTTATTCTTTTCTTCTTCAGACTTGGGCAGTGTCAGACTCAGGATACCGTCTTTGTACTCAGCCTGTACTTGGGTGTTTTGAATGCGAGCGGGTAAAGGAATCACACGCTGGAATTTACCGTAGTGGAATTCGCTCTTGGTTACGCCGTTCTCTTCGGTTTTAGTTTCTTCCTTACGCTCACCGCTGATGGAAACAGCATTCTCTGTAACTTGCACGTCCAAATCTTTGGCTTCGATTCCTGGTACTTCCAGTTTCAGATGGATAGCATCTTTTGTCTCTTCCATCTCAGCAGCAGGAACTCTTACCAAGCTTCTTTCCCAACCTGTAGCAGGTACTAGAGTCTCATCAAACAAGCGGTTCATTTGCTGTTGTAGAGTAGCCATTTCTCGCCAGGGATTCCAACGAACTAATGCCATAGTTGTTACTTGCTCTTAACGCTTCAGTCTTGTATCTTTGCCTTTGATTTTTATGTTATTCAGGACAAAAGCCTGTGCAATTCGGTTTTAACACCTAAATTAATGATGATTACCGTCCAGAATTTAAGCTTAATAAGAAGTACGGAAAACTGAAAAACTCCCGGTTCGGTAAACTCGATAAAAATCTAGATTTCCTAAGTTTCTCTAGAAATAAAGCTCTGGTTGCTGCTGACAAGCCATTGAGCTTATTCGACAACAGCCGAACTGACTTCTATGTCAGAAGCACTCCTCGATTCTGGAAGCTTTGGAATCGGACTTGAGGGTAGAACTTCCACTGTGATTGGAGCGATTGCGCGAAGCGCACCAGCAAAGCTGATCGCTTCTGTCACCTCATTAGCCTCTACCTGATTGATTAGTCCATCAGAAACGATCCAACTCAAAAATCTCGCCGAACTATCCATCGGCTGAATGTGGAGATAAACAGCGACGGATTGAATTTGCGAGTGTCCTAAGGTATGCTGTACCAAATGTAGTG
Organism: Allocoleopsis franciscana PCC 7113; assembly: GCF_000317515.1. Classification (GTDB taxonomy): domain Bacteria; phylum Cyanobacteriota; class Cyanobacteriia; order Cyanobacteriales; family Coleofasciculaceae; genus Allocoleopsis; species Allocoleopsis franciscana. The sequence continues at coordinate 14,078 of NC_019761.1, forward strand.
GCGCTCCTCGCTCCAAAGCATGACTTGCGTGGGCATGTCTCAACCAATGCGGACTGACTGGTGCGTCAATCCCTGCTTTTAGAGCCGCCGCTTTGACAATTCGCATCACCATTGAGCGGCTTAAATGTCCCCCTTTTTTCCGCGAGACAAACACAGGGTCACTCGCACTCGCTGTCCCTCTTAAACGTTCCACAGCCATCCATACTGGAGTTGGAAGCCAAAGATAGCGAGTTTTTCCCCCTTTTCCGTACACCACCAGTTGTCCCCCACCCTGTTTGGCAACCAGATCGCGCCATTTCAAACCGCAAATCTCGGAAACTCTTAACCCCGTTGTATAGGCCAACAACAGCAAAACTTTGTTGCGATCGCTCGTAGCATTCTCGATTAACCGCACAACGTCCTGCTGGGTGAGCAACCGTTCAGCTAAGCGATTGCGAACTTTAGGAGGCTTCAGTTTTAAAGCCACGTTAACGGGGCAATAACCCGCTTCGTGGGCAAAGCGAAACAAAGACTTCAACGTATTGACAATCCGAGCTTTGGTGGCAGATGCTAAGTTCCCCCGACTGTCCACATACCTGTAGAGGTCTACTAAAGTCACTGCTTTTAAAGGCTTATTGACCCAAGCTAGGAACTTAAGAGCTTCCTCTCTATAGACAGCACGGGTGCGATCGCTTTTAGCGTGCAACCACATCCACAATAGTTCCTGGTCTTCCACGCCGTCTTCTGGCGCAGAGCGATCGGGAGCCTTCGGTTTGGCTCTCATGAATTCCTATGCAAATAAACAGGAGATTTTGTTGCATTCACTCTACCACATGCTTAAGTCTCAAAAAAGTATGTCGGTTTGCACATAAGTTGAAAATCGTTACGCATAACGTGAAAATTTGACACATAAGATGAAATTTATTTGCACATAAGCTGAAAAGGCTCCCACAACCACTATTGTTTGGGGATTAACCTCAGATAACGGCAAGGAGTGAAGTGCCATCGGGAGCAGCCAGAGCCAGAAAAATCACCAATGCAGGCAACCGCAAGGTTATCGGCAAGTTTCCCAGCTTAAAGATGAACGCGGTTATCTGGTGGGAGTCGCAGCTAGAACGCGACTACATCTACCTGCTCGAAATCGACCCAGAAGTCCTGTCCTATGGCGAACAGCCCTTTACGATTTCCTATACCGACAAAGGGAAACCCAGAAGGTATACACCCGACTTTGTGGTCACTAGGCCCCAAAAAACACAAGTTGTAGAAGTTAAACCGTCTAACCAGGCTCAGACCGAGAAAAATCTCAATCTCTTCCGAAAAATCGCTCCGATTTGCACAGCTAACAACCAGGAGTTCGTTGTTGTCACCGAGCTTCGGATTCGAGTGCAGCCAAGACTCAACAATATCAAGCTGCTCTACAGATATGCCAGAGTACCCCTATCGCTCTCCAACTATCTAGATTGCCTGCAATATTTTCACTCCACCGAACCGATTTGTCTACTGAATGCAGAGCGAGACTTGAAAGAGAGAGGAATTAATCGTTCTTTAATGTTGCGATTGCTTTGGTGTGGTTTTCTGGTGACTGATTTGATGCAACCCATTAACGCAGAAAGTCTAATTCGACTCTCAAAAGAAGCTCCTAGTTGGGAGAGATTGAAAATCCAATGACCCGAATCTCTTTAAGAAAAGGACTACATTTAGCATGGCAAGGTCGTGAATATGTGATTGAGCAATGTTTAACAACAGGAGAAGTTCTTCTTCAAGACGTACTCACCAATCATCTATCCAGCCTCAAAGCCACAGCCTTAACTCAGTTGCTCGTTCAAGGGGAGCTTGAGTTTATTGAAATTGAAGCTACAAGAGGAAAACAAAGTTATTCCCAAAAAGGATATATTAGCGCAGATTTTACCCAGCTTCCCTCAGAATTAAGAGAAGAATCGAAAAGAAGATACAGGTATATAGAACGGGTTCTCTCCAACAACATCTTGAAGCGAACTGCGTTAAACTTAAAACCCATTATCGACCAGGTGGCTCTTGAAATTGAAGATAGCCAACCTCCCTCATGGCTGACACTCTGGAGATGGCTAAAGGATTACGAAGCATCGGGAAGAGATATTCGCTCTTTAGTACCCAAATATGTATCCAAAGGCAATCGTCAACCCCGACTCAACCCAGAAGTCCGGAAAATCATCTCCAAGGCAATTGAACAAGTGTATCTCAAACCCTCTCAAGCCTCCGGTACTGATGTTTATGAACGGGTAATTATCGAGATTAATCAGTCTAATCGGCTGCGAGAAACTATCGGGCAAGACTCCTTAGAAATCCCCAACATTGCAGCTATCTATCGTGCTATTCGCCAATTAGACCCTTACGTCAAAGCCGTGGGTCGCTATGGCAAAAGAATCGCCAGCCAGATGTATGACCCGGTTCAAAAAGGTCCGCATCCACTCCGTCCCTTAGAAAGGGTGGAAATTGACCATACTAAATTACCACTGTTTGTTGTGGATACCCAAACCCGGATGCCGATTGGTACTCCTTGGCTGACCAGCGCCATCGATAAGTATTCAGGAGTGGTACTGGGTTATTACGCCAGTTTTGAGCCGCCTTCTTATTTATCGGTGATGCAATGCCTACTGCACGCTATTCGCCCTAAAAATTATCTTCATTCCCAGTTCAAGAGTGTGGAAAATACCTGGGATACCTACGGACTGCCGGAAGTAATTGTCGTTGACAACGGCAAAGAGTTTTACAGCACTCACTTTGAAGATGCCTGTCTTCAGCTCGGAATCGTCATCCAATACTCTCCCCCCAAAATGCCTTGGTACAAGAGTGCTATAGAGCGGTATTTCGGAGCTTTAAATAGTCAGTTGCTTTCGGATGCTCCTGGCAAAACCTTCTCTAACTTCCTGCAACTGTCGGATTACGACCCCAAAAAGAATGCGGTAATTTCGTTTGAAGCCCTGCAAGAAATTCTCCACATTTTTATTGTCGATATCCATAACCAGAGTTCCCATCCCGAACTGAAATCTCCTCGCTTTAAAGTTTGGGAATTAGCGATTACTGAATGGACGCCAGCTTTACCGCCGTCTAATCAAGAACTGAAAGTTTTAATGGGCGGCATCACCACCCGAAAAGTTAGCAGAAGAGGGGTGGAGTTTGAAGGTCTGCTCTACAACAGCAGTGAACTGGCGCGGCTGCGGTCAAATCATCAAAGTACTGAGAAAGCAACGGTTAAGTATGACCCCACTGATTTATCTTGCATCTATGTCTTAGACCCCACAACTCATCAATTTTTAGAGGTGCCTGCGCTTTCTCTTGAATATACTAAAGGGTTGACCCTTTGGCAGCACCAAGTCGTTAAACAGCTGGCACGTCAAGAAGCCGAAACAGTGGACATTGTGGCTTTGTCCTTAGCCAAAGAAAAGATTCAACTCATTGTCGAGCGGGAATGGAATTCATCAAAGAAAGGTCGAACTCGTACTGCAATGGCGAGGTGGTTGGGGATTGGACGCTCTGGTTCTGGTGAGTGTAGTCAAAGCCAAGAAACGTTCGACAGCAGCAGTCAACCTCATTCGATATCAGGACTCTCAGACTTGGGCAGTACCCATAATCCCAATCCTGCCCAAGAATCTCTCTCATCACCAGAACGGCCACAGACATCTCAACCCAAGTCCCGTCGTCGGTCATCCACTAACACGGGTGATAAGAAAGTGAACTCAGCAGCTCAACCCGAAAACCGTGATACTTCAACCGATAATTGGCAACCAGATTTATCCGGATGGGATGTCAGCATCGGGTTACCAACTTACCTCAGTGAGACCGAACCCGATGCAGATAGATAAAAAGTCGTTACAAACTATGACCTTTAAAGAGCGGCTCTACATTGTCAATAACATCTACGTCGTCTATCCCCGGTTCAAGGAAATTCTAAGTGCCATCAATGATTGTCGTCATTTTTCGGACTTGAAAGATGAACCGGAATGCTTATTTTTAAAGGGTGCGACGGGAGCCGGGAAAACTACGCTCATCAAGAGCTATGAAAAAGACTATCCCAGAAAAGAAACTCCAGAAGGGACTGTAGTTCCAATCCTGTCTGTCACGATTCCTTCCCCTGCTACCGTCAAAAGCGTCGTCAGTAAGCTGCTGTGGGAATTGGGAGACCCAGCCTATGAGCGGGGCACTATCAGCACTCAGACAATCCGGCTGATTGGATTGATGAAAGATTGTGGGGTATCTCTTGTTTTCTTAGATGAATTCCAGCATTTTATTGACCGAGATTCAGCTAAAGTCCTCAAAACGGTATCCGACTGGTTGAAGGACTTGATATTAGATACAAAAGTGCCAATGGTCTTAATTGGACTGCCGGAGGCGGAAACTGTTTTCCAGTTCAACCCGCAATTGAGCCGGAGGTTTGCTAATCGGCATAATCTTAGCCCTTTTGAGTGGTCGGTGGATGCTGGGAAAGAATTTCGCACGTTTCTCCACGCAGTCGAGTCTCAACTTCCCTTATTGGAGCCGTCGGATTTGGCTAGTGAGGAAATGGCACTCCGTTTTTACTATGCCTCAGACGGAATTGTCGCCTACGTCATGAAGCTGGTTCGGTATGGAGCACATCTAGCCTTGAAGCAAGGGCAAGAAAAACTGGACTTAAATGTTTTAGCGATTGCCTTTGACAAGTATGTCAAAGCCGATAAGCCGACTAAGCATAATCCCTTTTTAACTGATGAATTTCTGGGTGATAGTCAAGAGAATATGACTTTTTTCAAGCCAAATCAGGTCGGAGCTACTAACTCCAGAATCAAACCGAAGAAGAAAACTAAAAAGGCATCAGATGTTTTGCATAAATAGAGTTCGAGAGCAGTAAGTGTTGAGTGAAAAGTAGAAGACTGTTGAGGAGACCTCGTCCCTATCCCGATGAAAGTCTGGCGGGTTATATCATCCGACTTACTGAGGCCAACTACTACTCGTCTCCTCAGTGGATTTTTCAAATGGCCGGCTTGAGAGCAAGAGGCATATATGGCAATGTCTTCAATCGTGAGAAAGATGATTTATCTAGGCTGAGCAATATTTCTGGTGTCGAGGCAGATATTCTTTGGTCGATGGCATTTCCTGCCAATACCTTGATGTACCCTAAAGCTGTGAAGCAAGTTAAGGTTTTTGACCATGTTGTTCCCACCGATGCTTTGAATCGCCAGCAGATTCAACTGTGTCCGATTTGTTTACAAGAAAAACCTTATTATCGTTTCTTATGGGAGTTATCAATTGTTAGTGCCTGTCCTCTTCATCATTGTTTACTGATTGATAGATGTCCCCAGTGTCAAGAGCCGATTCACTGGTCTAGACCTAAAATAGCTATATGCTCCTGTCAATTTGACTGGCGCTCTTTTCAGCCACCAGCCGTGTCAAGCGAACACATTACCTTATCCAATCTTATCTATAAGCTGTGTCATCTAGATGGTTTGCCTTCTGAGAATCACTTAAGAGTATCTTCAGATAATCCTGTGACTCAATTAAATTTGGGGAGCCTAGTGAATCTTTTAGTTTCTCTGTTAAGATTTTGTCGCCTTCCGGGAATTAGATACCAAGTGTTTCCGCCCAAAGAAGCAAGTTTAGGATTTGACTTGAAATCGGCGAGTGAGTTTGAGCGAGTTTTTGCTTTATTGAAAAATTGGCCGAATAACTTCTGTCAATTAATGGATAGGCACGAGGTTTTTCTTGGATATGGTGCTTCTAACAGGTATGTTTCTAGCTGGCGGTTCAGAGATGTCCAGATTTTTTTTGAATCAGTGTTTATTTGGTTCGCTCAAAAGCCTTGGGAATTTATCCAAGAGGTATTCGCCGATTATTTTGAGAGATTTTTGAGAAAGGTTGCCATTAAAAATATCCAAATATCTTTCTATAAAAATTTTCGCTATTACTCAATTTGTATCTCGTTAACTCGAAAAACTCGTCTAACCGAAAAATTAGCATCTAGGTCGGAGCTAGAAGGACTAACCTTAGCTAAACTTTTTGCTGAAAGTCGAATCGATATGTATAACGAAACCCTTTTCTTTCGGATGAGATACTTCCCTGACTGCTTCTAGATTCTAGATGTGTAGAGCCTGAGAAAAATACCTCCTCTCTCATTCGGAGCTTTCGACCCAAAACCCTCACTGATGGAAGTTCTCCCTTTAGGGAGAACTTCCCCCTTCTAGAATGATTATTATTCTTTGATAATCAGCTCTAGTTCTCCTCCAAGGTTCTGAAAGCCTTGACCGAGTTCCGGGTTTCGGCTGAAATTCAGTGCATGAGGGTCGAAAATTTCATCAGATGCGCCATAGAGGTAGGAAATTTTCATTTATTGGGTCAAAATTTTTCATCTTATGTGCAAATCAGAGGGCTGAAAGTGCCGTCAGTCCGTGGGAAAAATTTCAACTTATGTGCAAACCGACAAAGTAAACTCGCATTTATCTGCTCCATTTTTCCGATGGAATCAAAGTGCGTGTGCGGCTTTTTGTGTCGATGAATTACGCGGTTGCCAATCAGTGCCAATCTCTGCAACTGTCCTATCAAGGCTCAAGTCACTACTACTCTCAACCCAGGTTTTTAATCACAACTGGGTAGACTTTCAAGGAAACTGGTCACGACAAGCCCCATTGCAACACAGATTTCGGCAAAACTCAGGTTAATCGAAGCGCTCTTGCGAAAGGACTTATGAACGACACGAGTGAAATTGCGAAAACCGAAAGCCCTCGCTCACTATTGGCGGCAGTGATTCAATTTGTTCCTGCCGCACTCGTCATCCTCCGCTTTTTCATAGGACCGTTACTACTACTCAATGCGATCGATGGCAAGACAGATGCCTGGTTCATTGTTGGGTTTGTAGCAGCGTTTCTCTCAGATATCTTTGATGGTGTCATCGCACGCCGTCTCGGTGTTAGTACCGCTTCCCTGAGAAGGGCTGATAGTTGGGCAGATGTCTGCCTGTATATTTGCGTTGCAATCAGTGCTTTTTTGGTGCATTCTGATGTGATTATTGCCTTCTCTCATGGGTTGAGTGCGGTAGTCGGCATTCAATTGATTTGGTGGGTCGTGAATTTAGCCAAATACGGTCAACCTGCCAGCTATCATACTTATTCAGCCAAAACCTGGGGAGTCACCCTGTTTGTTGCCACGATCGCTCTGTTCGGCTTTGGTTATGGAGGATTGACGCTGAATCTTGCGATCGCCGTGGGCATTATTCACACTCTAGAAGAAATTGCAATGACGTTAATCCTTCCTCAGTGGACTCATGATGTATTGAGTATTGTACATGCACTCAGGTTGCGCCAATCTTACTAAAGAGAAGGCGATGCTGCTGAGTAGCCGCTACGAAGAGCGCAGCTTGTACTATAGTATCCTTGGTAAAAACATCCAGCCCATGATACTAGAGGTTGCCATCCTTGATGTTAAGCCCAGTATGGTTAATGAGTTTGAAACAGCTTTTAAAACAGCTTCAACCATTATTGCCTCCATGCCAGGGTACATCTCTCATGAACTCCAACGTTGCTTAGAAACCACGAACCGTTATATTCTACTTGTGCGCTGGCATTCGTTAGAAGACCACACCATTGGGTTTCGACAATCGCCAGAGTACCAACAGTGGCGTTCCTTGTTGCATCACTTCTATGACCCGTTCCCAACAGTGGAACACTATGAGGTGGTTGCTTTTGGCTAGCTATTTACCCGACGAATTGGAATTTGGATTTCACTGCGCTTGGCAGGTTCGGGGACATAGGGAGCATCGTAGAAGAAGCGGCGAGGTGAACCGACAACAGTCCACTCTGGGTGCTGCGCTAACCACTCTCGTAACCGTTCCATGTTCTTTTGGTAGCTGGAGTAATCGTAACTGCCTTTTAGCCCAAGACTGACGACTGTCATGGGTGCAATGTCTTCTACCTGGATGTTTTGTGCAATCTCAGAAGGGTAGATGTCAGTGCTGCGGTAGAGGAATGAAACAAGCGCTTCACCGCGTTCATCGGGTGCGCCTATCTCATTGGCTTCCAGGGTGCTAACTGGATAACGGGTTTCTACCGGAGCTGTCATGGAGATATTGTTAGAGCTGATGTGGCGATAGAGAGGGTCAAAGGCTCTATTGGCTGCCATTGAGAGTTCTCCTGAATAGCGAACTGTGGCAGAACGGTAGGCAGGATATTGTTTGACTTCAATTTGTCCTTCTGGTGTTGGAGGGGGAAATCCTTCTGGCAAGGGAGCAGCAGTAGCACTGTAGGCGAAAAATGCGATCGCAACTACTGCCAACACGCCTATCGGTAAAAGCAAATTCTCTAGCTTCACAAGGAACCTCAGAAACTCATCCTATTCTAAGTCTGGCAGTTTTTCACGGGGGCAGGCGCACCGTCGTTGAGGGCGATCGCTTCTCGTGCTGCCTCAGCTTTGGGGGAGTGGACTTCGAGGAGGATGGTGCGATCGCCCATTTTTTATATAACTCTCTAAGGCTCCGGATTACAAACTCCCACTGACGAAGAACTTAACAAAAATAGATGTTAAACGCAGGAGGGTTGAGTTATGACTGATCCGGTGAGCTTGTCGGCTGGAGCGATCGCAGTTCTGGTTGCTACCAAAGCTTTTGAAAAGACCGGGGAAAAGCTAAGTGAGAGTACCTGGAACTTGGTTAGTAAATTCCTAGCTTCACTGAGACGCAAAGATCCAAGCACAGCAACTGCAATTGAGAGAGTGGCTCAACAACCTACCTTAGCAGAGCAACAACCTGCTGATTTTGGTACCGCTGTGCTGATTGACAAAGTGGAGGAAGCTGCTAAAGATGATTTGGAAGTACGGCAAGATGTTCAAGCCATTGCTGATGCACTTCAGTCTCAGCCAGGAACCATCGTCAATATGACCAAGCTAGCGGAGCAAATTGGTGTCTTAGTTCAAGGTGGCTATGCTGATTTTAGAGGATCAAACTTTTTCTGAATACAGTCGTCGGGAGGGACACCGACAAATGACAGTACCCGAAAAAATGGACTTATTACAAATCCACCGAATCTAGCGCAGTGGCAATCTCGGCATGAGTTTGAGACACAACTTCATGAAAAGTTCAAAGATACCAAGCGGCGGATAATTGGTATTCAGGGTATTGGAGGCATTGGGAAGTCTTGGTTAGCAGCGTATTTCTATAACCTCACCGAGAACTACTCTCTACAAGACACGGATTTGCAGAGCATCCCTCCACATGGTAGGGAACATTTACACTTTGCCAATCAGTTTTGGGCAGATGTAAGACAAGCTCCTGACTTTGGAATTTTTGCAGAACAGGTTCTCAAAGCATTAATAGGAGAGTCTCTAGAGGAGTTTTCAAGACTTACTACAATTGAAAAAATTAATAAACTTGTTAAACACTTAAATCAGCAACGCTGTTTGCTCGTAATTGACAACTTAGAAGTACTTTTAGATGAGCAGCAGTGGAAAGACGAAGGATATCAGCAATTCTTTAGCTGCTGGAAAGAGCAGGGCAAGAATAGTACCATCTTACTCACGAGCCAAGAAATCCCATTTTCACTTCAGTATGAAAGCTGGCTAATGCTCAACGGGCTTGAGCCAAGAGAGGGTGGAAACTTTTTGTCATCTTTAGGAGTGCAGAGTAATCCTTCTGAGTCTAATGAGCAAGATGAACTTGAAAATTTTTCGCAGATGTTGGACGGACATCCTCTAGCCCTACGATTAGCAGCTAGTTATCTACGCTTATACTGCAAAGGCAAAAATATTCTGAGTCAAGCGAGGCAGGTTGGTTTAGTCAGCTTCCCAAGTATAACAAAAGAGGCTTCAGATGAACATCGTGGTGAACAAACGTGTTTGGAAAGACTCCTACAGCGACATTTAGAACGCTTAACACAGAATCAGTATTTATCTCTCATTGATTTAAGTGTGTATCGGCTGCCATTCACTGAAGACGCAGCGACAGCGATGATTGGAGTTACTGATTTAATTGAAGTTTTAAGAGTCTTAGAAGCATTTGTACAGCGATCGCTCTTGACTAAAAGCGGGAATTTATATCAACTTCAGCCCTCAATACAGAAATATATCCAAGGCATTGCTGGCAATCAAACCGTAGCACATCAGAAAGCAACTCACTACTATCAAAAAAACATTAAATCAGAACCTTGGTCTGACCTAGAAGACATTAGAGCTAATTTAGAACTTTTCTATCATCAATGCCAATTTGGAAGTTACCTAGATGCTTTCACTACTACAGAGTGCGTAGCTGACTTTCTAGACCTAAAGGGTTATATCTTGCAGATATTAAATATGTATGAACATCTCCAATTGAACTGGCAGGATGATGAAACAAATCAAAAAGAAAGAAATATAATTTGGAATCGGCTCGGTTACATACGATATTATGTAGGACAAGCCAGCTCTGCATTTCAATGTTATCAGCAAGCATTAAACATCTCTTTTGTTATTGGAGAAGGAAGGTGTGAAGCAATAGCATTGAAAGGTTTAGGCGATCTTCACAACAAGCCTGGAACCTTTGAGCAAGCTATTGACTACTACCAACAGGCATTAGAAATTGCACGGCAGATTAACGAGAAAGATATAGAAGTAGATTCTTTATCAGGGCTTGGAAGCGTTTATTTTCAGCGCAGTCAATATGAAAAGTCAATTGATGCATACCAAAAAGCATTACAACGTCATCGGACTAGTGGAATTAATACAAAGAGATATAGGAAGACTGAGTTAAGCATCATTTTAGCTTTGGGAATTGCTTACAAATGGCAGCATGATTATGGTAGAGCGATACTAGTTCATCGAGAAGTTCTGGCGATAGCTCAGAATATTGGAGATAAAGAACATGAATTTGATGCTTATTTCGGACTTGGATTTATTCACTTTGTACAAGATAAATATTCAGAATCTATTGGTTATTATAGAGAAGCATTAAAAATTGCTAAAGATATTGGCATTCAACAGAAAGAAGCATGGATTCTTACAGATTTTGGACGCATATGCTGTGCTTGCAAACAATATCCGGAAGCACTTGACTATTACAAACAAGCGTTAGAGTTAAACAGTACCCTAGGTTGTCAGAGAGGTATGGCATGGACGTTAATGCATCAAGGCAGCGTTTATGTTGGACTAGAAGAATATAAGGAAGCAATTGAGCTTTACAAGCAATCTATTAATATTTACAAAGCGATTTCCTTATTTAGAGAAATGATACAAGCTTTGTGTTTAATGGGAGTTGCTTATGATTTTATAGGTGACTTCAATCAAGCAAATGAAATTTATCAAGAAGCAATAACAGTTGCTCAAGCTACAGAGTATGGGCATTATGAAGCTGTATCATATCTACTTCAAACAATATCTCTAGCTAAACCAGGAGATAGCCTTAATGCTTTACAATCTATTCAAAGAGCTAAAATCTTATTTCAAAGAATGGGGATTGAAGATGAAATACAGCACTGTGATGCTGTTAGCCAAAATTATGTTTTCCAAGTATCATCTCCATCGAAATTACATTTTGAAATTCCTGATTTGCCAAAGTTAGACTTACCTGAACGAGAAGATTCTACAATTACTAAACAGAGTGAACAATCATCTGACTCTTTATCAGATTATCAGCAATCAGCAATATCATCTGATGTAAGTTTTTCATTGACGATAGTATTCTACTTATTCATCTCTTTATTTATCTTGGCTAACTTCATACAAGGTCATCTAATTTTAGGTAGTATCTTTCTATTAGTCGCAGTATTTTTTTTCTTTGGTCAATACCTTTATTCCAAAAGGTCACAACGCAAGTAGTTGCAGAGTGGATGGCACCTGCGAAGTTTATTGTTTCAGATGCTACTGGCATGGTCTTACGAGCGATCGCCTTAAGCGCCTCTGTAGGAGGAAGGATGTGGACTCAGGAGCCTCTTCCTTAAAGTAAAAAAAGTAACACACGCTCACAGTCATGCCAGAAAGACCAGAAGTCAGACGGTTTGCCGATGCCTTAAATCAGGCAGTTGGGGGCAAACCCATCGTGTCACTCTTGGCACGGACAAAAACAGCAAAAGCTTGGGAAAAAGAGCATCCAAGTGTTTTACTCAACAGGCGTATCGAACGAGTGCGATCGCACGGCAAGCACCTAGTTGGCTTAATCGATAGTTTCCTTGACCCATTTGGCGGCTTTATCTCGTGAGCCGTTGGGGTCGGTTAAAATGCCCAAAATCCCCTCCTGAAGGGCGATTTCGGCACTTCCGGCAGTCCCAGAAAAACCCGTCTCCGAAGGCTGAAACCCTTGATTTTCCGTCAGTCCTGGGGGGGGTCTTGAGGCGTCTTTTCGTTTCCTCTCATCCGGATTGACGACAATGGTGCAATCGCACAACGCACCCTCAATTGATTGATACTGTGTATCGCGACCCTGACACACAAACGCTAGGCTCTTCTGAACTCCAGTACTGAGGTTTACTTCAATTAAGGTCAGGTGACTTTACCTTACCTTTCTCAGAAATCTATTAATTTTTTACAAATGGAGAGAATTAAATAGAACGCTTGTACCACAAGGCTTCGACGCTATCAAGACTTTTTCAACCGTATATTCCCTGTTTTTTTTGTGCTTTATACAATGCTATTCTAGTTAGATTTACCCAAATTATCCGCCCCGATCAAAGGCGATAACAAGACACTTTTCGCTTACAAAAGTGAACCACCAGAAAAACAGAAAATGGGTAGACACTCAGTTTCTGACTTGAGAACATCAACCGCTGAAAAGACCGGGGAAAGCGATCGCCACTGCGATTTCGAGCTATATAATGGGTGAGATGGGAGGAAAACAAGCCTATGGTTCTTTTTTCTCAGATGTTGCCCCAAGAAACAATCGATCAACTTCGACAACTATCAGCTAGGACAAACAAATCATGTGCATCAATTATCCGAGAAGCTCTAGCCAACCACCTCAAGCAGTTCTTCTAAAATTCAAAGCGATCGCGTTCTCCCTCGCCAAAGTTTGAACCGCGACCGCTTGATTTTTATCTCGTGAACTCATAGACCCTCAGATCAACAAACAGCGTGCAGCGAACACGCCATCCATCTGGGAATCTTAAGTTCTTTGCTAACCACCTAAAACGCCTCAACCCTTCTAAGGACAAGCGTTCTAGGTAATTTACAGCCCTATTAGGAAGGGACTTACCTATGACAATTCTGCCTCAAAATTGCACCAAAAAGCAAACCCCAAGTTTCCCAGCACTGACTCGCCTCATCGAGTAACCCCTCGATGAGGCGAGTAGCTGCGCCTAGCAGACAAAATTAGCCAAATAAGAAAATCGGTCAGTCTTCTGCGCGAGTTCCCCAGTTTTGCCCATAGCCTGAGCAACCCAAAGGTGAGTCCTGGTTTCCAGCCAAGAGAACCCGAACGGTCAACCAACCCAAAATAAACCATAAACTCAGGCTAGCACTCCCAAAAATATTTTTGGAGGCTGGGAGGCAAACAATAGCCTTACTGCTTTCAGCAGATCACAGAATTGGGGACTAAAAGCGGAAGACACCGGCTCTAACCCACAAATGCGATGTCTACCAATCAAAGTCTAAAAATTTTCCGGTTCCCAAATGGTCAGTTGGTGGGAGGTGAAGGCTGATGATTCTCCCCAACCACTACCAGGAATGGCTCGATAGCGCTGTTGACCCCGGAATCATTGAACTGAATGTGCGATCGCTCTCCGGTAATCAGCCCTACGAATATCTTGTATACTCCGATGACATCCCCCGGCGCAACGATGGACGCCTGACTGACCACTGGCTTAAGAAATATCGTCACACAGAGCAGGGTGGCTGGTGGTGTAGCGGCGTCGATATCTTGACCGGAGAAGATGACCTCTGGGGATGTTTCAAGCCTCGTCACCCGCGATGGTCAGATGACGGCACAAAGCAGTCAATTGAAAGACTGTGCAAATCTGCACTATCTTTCAGTCCGGGACGGTCAGACAACGGCAAGAAACTTATCAAGTATGAACATCCGCCTAAAACTGCTACAGGCATCTTTGCTCTAAAGGTTCCCCTCCACATTTGGCAGAGGATAGCGGAGCGCTACCGCGTCCCCATGCCCCTTGGACTAGAGCTATACACGACCACCGGAATGTATAACCTGTTCTGGGAATGGGTAATCGCTCACCCTAAGATTCCCGTTGTCGTTACCGAGGGAGCCAAGAAAGTAGGGGCGTTGCTGACGGCTGGCTACTGTGCGATCGCACTCCCCGGCGTTAATGGCGGCTACCGAGTGCCAAAGGATGAATTCGGAAACAAGATAGGCAGACCTTGCCTCATCCCCCAGTTACTCAAACTTGCAGCCATTGGTAGACCCCTCTACCTCGCTTTTGACCAGGACTCGAAACTGGAGACAATTCAGCGAGTTAGAGGCGCAATCGGGAAGACAGGCGTCTTACTTGCCCAACAAGGCTGTAAGGTAAAGGTTATCAGCTGGCGTCCCGAATTGGGTAAGGGCGTTGATGACCTAATCTTTGCTCACGGTTCCGAAGCGTTCGACGCGGCTTATGAGGCAGCTTCAGCGCTCGACAACTGGAGAGCCAAGGGTTATACACAGCTAAGTTATACACCCAACATCAGGGTGAATCGTCGCTACCTGGGAGCCATCCAGATTCCCACGGGTGCCAAGTTAATCGCGCTAAAGTCAGCCAAGGGAACCGGGAAAACTGAAGCGTTAGCTGAGGTTGTTCAAGAGGCTATCTACCGAGGGCAGCGGGTGTTAGTCATCACTCACCGCGTCCAACTCGGTGAGGCGTTGTGTCACCGTTTTGGAATTGATTATGTAACTGAGTTCAGGACTTCCGAGACGAAGGGCGTGTTTGGTTATGGGTTGTGTATTGATTCGCTCCATCCGAACTCGCAAGCCAAATTCAACCCTTCAGACTGGCAGGATGCCTTAGTCATTATTGACGAGTGCGAACAGGTTCTCTGGCACCTCCTGAACAGTAGCACTTGTGCTAGCGATCGCGTCCCCATCCTCAAGTCATTCAAGACCCTAATCCAGAATACGCTAAGCGGTAACGGATGGGTGATTGCCAGCGATGCCGATCTGTCGGATGTCAGTTTAAACTATCTGATTGCCCTCTCAGGGGTCACTGTGGAGCCGTTCGTTGTGGTCAATGACTGGAAACCAGGGGACGCTGAACGGTGGCGTATAACCTCTTATCAGGACACCACACCCGCTGGTCTGGTCAATGACCTTGTTAAGCACATTGCTGACGGTGGCAAGCCGTTTGTCTGTGTTTCGGCTCAAAAGCCTAAATCGAAGTGGGGAACTGTGACTCAAGAACGCTACCTCAAGAAACGCTTTCCAGAATTGCGGATACTGCGAATCGATTCAGAGAGTGTGGCAGACCCCGGTCATCCTGCCTACGGCGCGATCGCCAATCTAAACGATATCCTTGCCCTTTACGACATAGTAATTGCTTCCCCCTCAATCGAGACGGGCGTGAGCATTGACATCAGGGGACACTTTACCTCTGTTTGGGGCATTGCTCAAGGCGTCCAGGCTGAGAACTCGGTGAGGCAGTCTCTAGCCCGTATCCGTGAGAATGTCCCTCGCTACCTCTGGGCTGCTGCCTACGGAATCGGTAAAATCGGCAACGGTTCGACTAACATCAATGACCTCTTAGCCTGTGAACACCAAAAAACTAAAGCCAACATTCGACAACTGACGCTGGCAGGTTTTGACGAACTGAGTGAGGACGCCGATACTTTCCAGAACGAAAGCCTCACCTGCTTTGCCAAGATGGCTGTTAGGCACAATGCTTCAATGATTAACTATCGCAACTCGATTCTTGAGGCGTTGCGAGACGAGGGGCATCTGATTGTCTTCGCTGCTCTAACGGATGAGGAGGAATCGGACGCGATCGTAGAGGACATAAAGCTCACCAGAGACATCGGCTACCAGGAATACAGAGAAGCCGTTGCCGCGTCATCTGGCTGTGAATCTGAGGCAGAGTATAAGGAACTCCAAGATAAGCGCTCCAAGACGGAAGCGGAACGGCTAAAAGTTAATAAGCACTCGTTAGGACTGCGCTATGGTGTGGAGGTCACACCCGACTTGGTTGCGCGTGACGATGACGGCTGGTATCCACAACTGCGGCTCCATTACTTCCTCACCATTGGTAGAGATTATCTCGCGGCTCGTGACAAGGCAAACGCTAAGGCACAAGTTGAGAGGGGTGAGGGTGATGTGTTCAAGCCTGACTTTAACCGGAGTCAGTTAGGGTTAGGCGTCAAGTGCTTTGACGTTCTGGGGGTGACTGCCATACTCCAGAACCAGGACAGGGAACTCAAGAACACTGACCCGGATTTGATGGCCTTCGCCTCAAAAGCGAAGGCAAACTCTTGGCAGATTAAAGCAGTAACCGGGATAGGCATCAGCCAAAGCGACACCCCCATAGCAATTATTAAGCGCTTCGCTGACAAGGCTGGTCACTCGCTTGAGTACCTCCGTAAGGAGACAGTCGAGGTTAATGGCTCTAGACAGCGGGTGCGAGTTTACCGTATTACCACACCCCAAGATGGCAGAGATGAGGTGTTTGCCGTGTGGCTTGCCAGGGATGAAGCTAAGGCCGCTGAAACTGAAGCACAACCGACAACAGTGACCCCTGTCCACTCGCTTGAGCAGTCCCCCTGTCCACGCACGGTAATAATAAATGATCTATCGAATCGCGTGGACACCCCCCTCAATTCCCCGGAGCCAATTAGGGAAGTGCCAGCAACGTCGGTGGCAGATGTGGCGACCGTGGCGACCGTGGCGAACTGTCACACGGAGGAATCAGCGGCGGGGAACAACTGGCACAAAAGTCGGGGGCAAAAGCAGCACCCTCCGAGCCAAAGTGGGCTGTAGGTATGCGCTGTCTCTTGGATGCCTTCATCGGTCGCGTCATTGGCGCATTTAGTGCGCCACGGGTTCTCGGTTTATGCGCTGTCTCTTGGATGCCTTCATCGGTCGCGTCATTGGCGCATTTTAGTGCGCCACGGGTTCTCGGTTTATGCGCTTTGAACAAATCCTTCAAGCGCAGACCCAGTAACAGAGGAGGGAACCAGAATCTCTCGCGTCCCCCAGAATTGGGGAATTTAGGGGGCATTGTTGTCAGGGAAAGAACATTCCACCGTAATTTTGAGGTTGCTTTCGCCAGTGCCTTCAGTAATGTAAGGAATGCTCCCCTTGAAAACGCTAACTTGAGGGAAATCAACCTCAGTGAAGCCAACCTCAGTCGAGCCAACCTCAGTCGAGCCGACCTCAGTGAAGCCAACCTCAGTCGAGCCAACCTCAGTCGAGCCGACCTCAGTGACGCCAACCTCAGTCCAGCCAGCCTCAGTGACGCCAACCTCAGTCGAGCCAACCTCAGTCGAGCCTTTCTCAGTCGAGCCAACCTCAGTGACGCCAACCTCAGTCGAGCCAACCTCAGTGACGCCAACCTCAGTCGAGCCGACCTCAGTCGAGCCAACCTCAGTCGAGCCAACCTCAGTCGAGCCGACCTCAGTGGAGCCAACCTCGGTGGAGCCAACCTCAGTGGAGCCAACTTCAGGAATAGCGAAATTGATGACAAAGTCCAAAATTTAACTCCAAAACAGGTCAAATCTGCCTGCTATTGGCAGAAAGCGAAATTTGACCTAGATTTTGAAAAAGAACTCAAAAAAGAACCCGACCAACAGGTAGATTGTCATAAGTGGCAGTCTCCCACAAATTGAGGGTTGCGATGCCCTTGTACCAGCTTGCGCTGATTAGCCGGAGGCTACTGCTTTTGCGCTTAGAGCAGTTCTCGGCAAGCATAGAATACAGTAAGGGCACGGAAGCCTTAGCCCCTACCGAGAATGTGTATTCTACAAGGGTTGAAAACCGCTAGATCTAGAAGCGTGGGCTATTGCTAGAAGGACTTTCTATACACTGGAAATACTTTCAATACATTGACATTGACCCCCCTAACCCCCTCTTAGGTATGCCTAACCTAAAAATCTCCTGAATCTTTTGAGTTGACGTTCTAGAGCCTACCCAATTGGCTGTTTATTGACTAGGTTGAGCAAAATCTTTTTCAGACGCCGCTACTTTGCCCAGGTATGCCGATCGCAACTTCCCCCCAGACCAGTAACGCAGATAGCGGTATGGGCCATAAGACTTCCCCCGTTTCGTGTCGGGAATCGTCTTGAGTTCAATATGACCCTTGCTACCAGTGCTTGTGCTGGGACTGGTGACAGAGGGCTGTTGCTCGTCATCCGGCAGTGGGGATTTTGATTCAATCAGCGCGTCAATGATTGACCGGGCAACGAGTAGCTCATCCCAGCTAAGTGCGTCCAGTTGTTGTGCCTTAGCATCGAGGGGAGTGGTCTTGGGCATCGCTTCTTAGGGAATGGATACCCGCCATTATGCCCTAAGACATTCCCTAAGAAGTGGACAGGACACCTACGGGTTTACTTCTCCCATTTCCTCAGCACCGCCAGCGATGACGTGACCTCAAGCCCTTTCATCTCAATGAAGTCCAGCAGTTCCCCCGGTGTCCGAGCGTCTTCTTCTGTCTTGGCGTTGGGGTTGACGGCTTTGAGGTCGTAGTTTTTCGCCTCTATTTCATCGCGGGTGACTGTCCAAGAGCGATCGCTGTCCGCCCTCTGAGGTAGCAGTTTCAAAAACTCGTGTATCCTGACCTCCACGACCAAAAAGCTATCTCAAACGATGAAATCAGTCCTGCCGATTGATTTTGTTCCATTATGGCTAAAGAAGGCAAACTAAGGAGCAAACACTGTGTCAGACCAGTTATCGTCATTCAACCCAAAAGCTAATCTTTACATTTCTTATCCATCCCAAGACCAAGTTTTACTCGATGAGTTTCTCAAGCTTTTAACAGCGTTGCCGTGGGAGAATATTACCATTTCCTCTTATCATGAAGGACAAATTGCAGAACTCGCGCAAACAGAGGATATTGAATCACGGCTTAGTGCCGCTGATGTAGTGGTGATGATAGTGAGTTCTACCTATCTTGATTCGGTGAATAGGAGAAGATGGGAATTAGACGAAATAGCTGGAAAATCGATTGTTATTGCCATCAACGTCAGTCCAGTGAGCTTAAAAGCGTCTCGACTCAAAGGTTTTTGTTCTTCATGGGTTGATGATTCTCCTGTTACCTCTTGGTCAGGTCAGGTGGAGAAATTAAAAATTGCTGCCGGAGCTATTTATGAAGCCGCTGCTGCAATCGGCTCAGAATCAAACGTTTCAGATGACCAGTCCAATTCGGAAATAAATGACGATTTAGCCAGCGATGATTCCTATGCTACAAGAGGACTGGAGCTGCGTGTACAAAGGAGTTCAGTTCTGCCTGTTTCTCCCATTCCCTTCAATTCAACACATCAGGAACAACCAGACTCTGACAAGCCCGATGTGGCTCAATTTCAACAAAAACTGGAACAGGTTTACCGCATCCAAGAACCGCCTTCACCCTCTACTCTCACTAACAAAGACTTGGTGGATTGTAGCGTCTTTAGTCCTCCTGCGGTAGCTGGTGGCGATACGTTTTTGGTTCAAGTTTTTGTTCACCTCCCTGAGCAAGCTGAAATGGCCAAACAACAGGCTCAAGAGTTTGACTCGGAGGCTAAACAATTGGGGATAAGAAGTTTAGGACTTCCGATTGAACGAGGAACAGCACTGACTTTTTCTCTCTCGATTCCTAATCTTGAAGTTGATGAACCCAATCAACAGTTAGTTTGGAAGGGGAGAGCCGAATCAGTGCAATTTGGAGTAACGGTTCCTGCTGATTTGACTCAGAAGACAGTGATTGGAACGATTACTGTGAGCCAAAATAGTATTCCCCTTGGACATCTGAAATTCAAGCTATCGATTACTCCTGCTGCTGCCACTACTGCAAAAGAACCTCAACCTGTAGGAGACGCGGCACGAGTCTACAAAAAAGCCTTTGTTTCTTACTCCTCTAAAGACCGTAAGGAAGTCTTGAAACGAGTACAAGGACTGGCTGTTACGGGAATTGAGGTGTTTCAGGATATTTTGGATTTAGAACCAGGCGATCGCTGGGAGAGGGAACTCTATCGTAATATTGATGAGTGTGACCTGTTTCTGTTGTTTTGGTCTACAGCGGCTAAAGAGTCGAAGTGGGTACTGAAAGAGGCGTTATATGCTCTGGAACGGCAAGGGAAGGATGAACTCAATCCACCTGAGATTATTCCTGTGATTATTGAAGGGCCTCCTGCTGTTTCTCCTCCGGATGAACTGCAACATCTTCACTTTAATGACAAACTTCTTTATCTGATAGCACTGTCTAACTAAAGGGTAGGTACTTGTCTTATGTCTATGACCATTGCAGATTTAGAGCAACTACAAGCCGAGCATCCAGATTGGCAGATGGAGTTAATCGAGGGGAATATATTAGTTATGGGGCCGTCCGATTACGAGTCAGATGAGATTAGCACTCGCCTGAGTACCTTTTTGAATAACTGGGTGATGCCTCGTAGGTTAGGGCGGGTGACAGGCTCCAGTGCTGGTTTTATTTTGCCCACTACAGAAGGAAAAGACAGCAACAATGGTGAGGAGCAACCAAGAAATCTCCGCGCTCCAGATGTGTCTTTTGTCCGAGCGGATAAACTGAAGAAAACCAAGCGCGATTTTGTGGAATTGTTGCCAGACTTGACGGTTGAAGTGAAGTCCAAGACGGATCGAATTAAGCCGCTGGTGGAAAAGATTGAGCTATTTCTGAAACTCGGTACTCAGGTTGGTATTCTGATTGACCCTGATAAGTTTACGCTCACTGTCTATCGCCTGAACCAGCCCGCTGTTGTGCTAAAAGATGGAGACACTTTGACTATTCCAGAGTTACTACCTGGGTGGGAATTAGCCATATCAGAATTATGGCCTCCTGAGTTTGACTAATGAAGTGGGGATGGTTTATAGTTCCCTCCGGTTACCTCAACTGCCGTTGAGAAAGCGCTGCTGCTTTTCGTTGGTTTGCCTGAGCTGCTTGTTGATTTCCCAGACGAGTATAAGCTAGCGCTCGGTTATGGTAGGCATTGGCATTATAAGGATCTAATTCGATCGCCTTATCGTAATCTGCGATCGCCTGTTGATAGTTGCCCTGATAGTAGTAGGCTACGCCACGATTGATATAAGCGTTAGCATAAGTCGGATTAAGACTAATTGCCCTACTACTATCCGCGATCACTTTGGGGTAATTCTTCTGCTCGTTATAGGCCGCTGCTCGATTGCTGTAAGCTTTAACGAGGAATGTTGTCGCAGAGGTGGCGATCGCTATTCTTCTCATCAAGGGTGGCTAGATAGTCACGCGCTCGTTCACAACCCCGTTGCAGCAGTTCATCTAATCCTCCTAGCTGCCACAACTTAACTTTGCCATCCTCGCCAACAACAGCCAACTTGCTGCCATCGGCACTAAAACCTACATTTTTAATCTCGCCTTTATACCCTTGGAATTTCATCAACTGCCTACCCTGCAAATCCCACAATGTAACGGTACCGTTATGAAATGAAGTGGTGGCAAATAAACTGCCATCAGCATTAAAATTAATACTTTTTGAATTGTAAGTTTCTTTTCTTTTGGTGTTCAATGTAGTCGCTAGTCCTGAACTATCCAACCAAACAACCCGGCCTTCATTTGCGCTAGAAATTATTCTAAAGCTGCCATTTTTTTGAAAATTGATGTCATTGATGCTATCGATTATATTACCAAGTTTGATTGAAAATTCATCTGATTGTTGACCGCTTAATTTCCATACTTTTACTACTGTATCAGCTTGAGATTTTTCGGTAATTTGATCGCTCATGGTAGCAATTTTCTGACCATTCTGTGCCCAACTGATAATCTTCACTGCATTATTTGGATACGCTTGAAATTTATTTAACTCATTGCCATTTAAATCCCAAAATCGGACAAAACCGTCTTTTCCTCCAGTAACCAGTTGCTGACCATCGGGGCTAAAATTGATACTTTCAATTTTGACTTTTTCAATTTCTACTAGAGAGAATTGATGTTCAGTTTCGGGTTGTAGCTGTTCGACATCCCATAAGTGTACAACGCCATCATCTTCTTGAGTAACGAAGTGCTTACCGTCCGCGCTAAAGATCATATTTTCAACCGCACCTTGAGGCAAATTGAATTCACCTAATACAGAAAGATCTGATGAGGACAACGGATTGCTGCTATACAGACGAACAACATGACCTGTGGTAATTAGTAGCTTGCCATTTGAGCTAAAGCTCGATTGGTCGGCTTCATTCAAGTATGGATCTTCAATTGCTTTTTCCCAATTGTTATTCTCCAAATTCCATCTCCACCATTCACTGCTAACCGCATCGTGTCCACCTGTGATTATTAGTTGCTTGCCATCAAGGCTAAAATCAATCCTATCGATCTGATCAAATTCTGGTGATATATAGCTCACTTTCCCAGATGATAAGTTAAGTAATTCAACATGCGTTTGCGATTCATTCATCTGCTTCAATGTAGCCATCAATAAATGACCATCAGCGTTGAAACTTATACTAATATTATTCTCTGGCAATGGCTCTACCCTATTTTGTTCTAAATCCCACAAATAGCTAATGTTATCACTACCATCCTCTTTCTTAGCAGCTTTAATAGCCAACTGCTTGCCATCAGGGCTAAAACTGATATTCTTAAACGAGCCTTCAAGCTGTGCTAATTCATTGACAATCTGCTTACTTTCCAGATTCCATAAGCGAACAGTTCGATCTTTTCCAAAGATAGACAGCATTCTACCATCAGGGCTAAACTTGGCTCCCTCAACTAAATTTCCTGATAATGGGCTACACGTCTTAGTCTCTGAATCCCATACACAAGCCGTTTCGTCACCTTTTTTTATAGCTACAAACAGTTGATTATCCTGCCCCAAAAACACATCTAGTACCTTGCCTTTAGGTAACTGCCAATAGTTGCGTTCTTTGACAGAATAAACTGCATGTTGTAAAGTTTCTAGAACTTGATTTTGCAGCAGCTTATTTGGTTGTAATGGACCCCACAGTAGCCAGTGTTTTCTCGATTTACCGGCTTGCAAACTATTAATCAGAGCATTTAATGTCAATTGGTTTGTACGTAATCGGGTTTCTGAAGATTCTCTAGCAGTACTTATTTGACCTATTAATGAGTTTCTCAGTTCCCTTAAAGCCCAAATAGTTAACCCACTCGATAACAGAATTACGCCTATTGCAATCCCCCAACGCAAATTAGTATTTCTACGTCTTTGCCAAACGCTTCGTTGCACAAACTCAGTTTCTACTTGGTTAAACCAATAGTCATAAGATTTGAGTCTCTTTTTTAATACATCGAGGTAAGGATTTCCATTCCAAAGAAACTGTCCCTTTCTCTCTCGCCGATGTTCTTGGGCATTTTTCTGGCTTTGGTGGTTCAACCAGTCTTCAACGGAGTCCAGCTTCTTGTCCACCAAACTCAGAACAGGTTCAGTCTTTCCTAACAAACTTGATGACTGTTCTTTAGTTTTCCACTCAAGGGCGGCTGGCGTGAGTCGCCGTTGCAGGGGTAAATCTTCCTGCTCCTCCTGCTGCCATTTCTGTAATTTATCCCAGCTTCTAACTAAGAAATCATGAGCTGGCTCGACATAAGGTTCTCCCGTTTCCTGCCCACTGACAATCAAGCGAGCATGATTGAGCCGTTCTAGAACTAGCTCAACTCGTTGATTTTCTTCCTCATCCAGTTTGTTCGGGTCTTGCTTATCTGCATACACCAATTCCGACAGAGGCACCCGACGCCGTGCTGACTCCCCACCTTCAGTTGTCACCATCCGCAGCATCACCCGCTGCATCGTAGCTCTGTGAGCATCATTGGGTAAGCCGTCATATTCTTGATTCGCTCTCCGTGTCAGTGAACCTGCAACACCTCCCTCTTTGTCAAAGTCAGCATCAAGTATTAGGGCGCGATCGCTCGTTTCCTGAAGTCTCCACTTCTCGGCGAGTTTGAGGTAGAGTTCGCTAAGAGTGAAAGATAGTAAGGGTAAAGCTCCGGGCATCTGCCCAACTTCATCAATCAGCTTATCGACTAAATTAGATGGCTCGAAGTACAGTGCCATCTCTGTTGCTGGACGCTCAATCGCTTGCCGCAACTCATCCGAACGCATAGCGCGGACTGGGAAGCGTGCCTGTGTCCAATGGGACTTGAGCGCCTCAGAACTGAGGAAGCGCGGTTCAAAATCAGAACGCAAAGTCACGATAATGCACAATTGTGGCAGAGTAGCAGCCAGAGTTTCCTCTAACAGTTTTAAGAATTGCTGTGACTCATTCGGTTTACTATTCTGCTTATCTTCCTGAGTATTGCGACTGAGAGTGATTAACTCCTCAAACTGGTCAATCATTAGTAACAGCCTGACACCGACATGCTGTTGGCTCCATGCCGCTATAATCTCAATAAACTGTTTTGAGTCTGTCTGTAAGCGCTCACTGAGTGGATTGATGCAATCCAAAAACGCTTGCTTTAATCGCTCCCGCTCATCATCAGTTCGACATAAATTGTTCAATTCCTCGAACTGCTCAACGACTAGCAACAGCCTCTTGTCTGGAGTTCTAGAATTCCAGGTGTCAGCAATTTGATTAAATTTGTTTTCTTCTTGTTCTAAGCGTATTCTTTTATCGGTTCTTGCTTCAGCCCCATCGAACGTATCATAAATTTCTTGGTCTAATCGCTTGAGTTTCTCTTGCAGAATCTCACTGATAAAATCCAGATTTTCTAGCAGGTTGATGACAGGGACGCTAGTAATGGGGAGAATTGTTCTCGCTAATGCCGAGAAGGGAGATTCTCCAGGGCGCATCGGTTTTAAGATGCACCACTCTTGGGAATATTTTTGCCGTAAACAAGGAATCAACCCAGCTTTAACTAAGCTAGATTTACCAGAACCGGAAGTTCCTAAAACGACAGTTAATTGACTATAATTTTCGTCAACATGAGCAATCCGTCGATACAATTCTTCTATCAGTTCCTGTCTGCCAAAAAAGAATTGTGAATGCTCTTCCTCAAAAGCGCTTAACCCTCGATAGGGATTGTTGTTTTCATTTAATTTCGGTGCAGGTTTTAATTTTAGATCGGCACCAGGAACGAGAAAGATAAACTCGCCGCGATCATGCTTTGATAACGTCCATAGTCCCGGCGTTTGGCGTTCCTGAGAACTAAGTTCTACATGATCGCGCAGGTAGAGATAAAGTTCTGCTGCCGTAATCACCCCATCTCCTGGCGGCTGACCTTTTTTGCCAGCCGGAATCACATCTCCCTCACCCCGCAACGCTTTAAATAGCCCCTCGGCAAAGGGTGAGTGATTAGCACCGCCTCGGTTATCGCAGAGAACGTCCAGGGCTTCTTGGTTATGTGCCGCCGACGTAATCGCTTGCCATGCAGGAGATTTGATAAAGCGATCGTAATGTTCTTTATGAACGACTCGCGGAATCACTGTCGCTAATCGGGTACTTGACCAACGAAATGTTCCGGCAAAACAACAATCAAGAATTACCAGTAAGTGACGACAGGAAAGTGCGGTCAAACATTCATGTAACTTCTGCATCAGTAGCAGATTTTCAGACTTTTCTACATCCGCATCCTGAGGCACAAGACACCCTGCTGGCCCCTTATCGCTATCGCGTGCTATTCCATGTCCAGCAAAGTAGAAGAGTAAGCGGTCATCTTTTGTCGGCTTAATTTCTTTGGGCAGTCTTTCCTCAAGCAGGATTAATAAATTCTGGAGCGTTGGTTTAAACTCAGTTTCATCGGTGATGAGAACCACCTCATCATATTGATGCTCTTTCTCTAATATCTCTGCTAGCACCTCAGCATCACGTCTAGCTGTCTTGAGTTTTGGAATTCTGTTTTGGTATTCATTGATGCCAATGACTATTGCCAAACTACGCTTAAAGGTTGCTACTTTCTGTGCTTTGATTAGCGTGTTTGTTAATACCATAATTATGCACCCATTTTGTTGTATGAATACTCTTCGTAAGTCCCGTTAACTGAAAAGAGCGAAGCCTTGCAGAATCTAGGCTCTTAGTTTTGCCACAGATTTCCTACTAAAGGCTTCATCGCTGATTAAGTCGCTATCACTTTAATGCTTACTTGTTTTACCGTCCATCCTCGGCTTGGGTCAGCAATTACTTCTGCTTTTTTAGTTGTAGAAGGTTGGTCATCAGCACCCACAGCAGCTAAGAGTTCTTCTAGTGGGTTTCTGGGGGCTTTGAGTCCTCTTGTGCCACTGGGGGGAATGGGTTGGTCGAGGGATGGTAATGTCAGCCAGCGAAAGTCAGCTTGCCCAACGGTAGCAAACACTTTAAAGATTTCTGTCCCTTCTTGATATCCTTCGGGAAGACTCATTTTTAGTGCTATCGGGTCTTTATCTTCATGACCGGGATCGATGGGAACAAAAGATGCTCCGTCCGTTAATATGTCAACTTGAGAAATTGACCAATCGTAACTTAAATCTAGTACAACAACATTGAGAACTTGGGAAGATTCATTGCGGATACGCAAGAAGATGGTTTCTCCAGCTTGTACAGTGGGATTACTAGGGTCATCAAAAGGCTGAGGTGATGGTCGTCTTCCTGGTCGATAGTTGGCTTGCTTGCCTATTAACTCAACCACAAGCTTTTTTGTTAGAGGTGTACCAAAATTGTCCAGCTCTTCTGTAGCTTTATACTTCGTGAGATGTACCAGACGTTTCACTACTTGGGTAGCTGTATCACTCTCACCAACCTTTAGCGGTGGTCGTAAATTAGGAAAAGGCTTTCCTGTAGGTTCACAAATTTCGTATTCACCTTGTTTGTTGATAGAGACTTGATAGTCGGCGACTGTATCGTCAGCCACTACTTTCACCCAACCATTTCCCGCCAAAGCATCGGCAACCACTTGTAAGGCAGCTTTCTGATTTATCTCCTTTGGTGGTAAATCTTCTAGTTTGGTATTCTCTGGCGTACATTCAACCAAACGCACCCCCCGGATAAGCTCCACGGGGGCTGAAAGCATTACTGCACAACCCCCTTGTTCGATTTCTCCGGTACCCCGTGTCTTAATAATTTCCGCCCAAGCGTCTGTTGCGCCGATTTCTGTAACTTCAGCTAGGGCTAATTGCTTGTCTTCTTGGGTAAAATCCCTTACTCCAGATGAATAGATGGCAAATAGTGAGCCTTCCTCTATACTTTGAGCTAAACCCGCATTGAATTTAACTCGAACCGGATTTTGGGCTGCATCGACCTGCATCACGGTGACAGCATAATGAAGAGATGCTTCATTGCTGCCGAAAACTAAACGATTCCCCTCGCCTAGCAGCATGGGTGTTTGTTGTTGAAACTGGCTGTGAACCTTGGCGTTGATGCGTTGATAGAGTTCCTTATAAGTCAGCTCTGGACTGCGGTTGGAGAGAGAATCCAAGAGCCAGTAAGTCAACGCTCCGTTACGTTCTTTACCATTAAAGGCATACTCATAGGCATATTCACTAGGACGACAAGCAGCCAATAAAACGTAGCCTTTTGCTTCAGGCAGCATACCAGCTAAGGCAGTTGCACTACGAGTTTCTTCTGTGAGGTTCTGCCAGCTTTTCACCAATTCCTCAACCGATGCAACTAAGCTTTCTGTTGGTCGCGGCGTTGTATCGACAGTATTTGCATCTGCACCTCGAATATCAGAATCTCCTGCTCGTGTTGCGCCTCCCGAATGACAACTATCTAACACAACCGTGACAACTAATCCCTTATCCACCATCCTTTGTAGGAGTGCTGCTAACTCAATGTCACGGAGATAGCGAGATGTTGGCAAGCCAATATCAGTGGGAACGAGCGCCTCATCAATTCCCTTCACTCCCTTAAGTTGCGGGTAATTTGTCACAGCACGTCCCCCGTGACCAGAGTAGTGAATATACACCTGATCTTGAGGTTGAGCCTTCTCGGTAATTTCTTTAAACTTCCCTACGATATTCTCGTAGGTGGGCAACTGCTCTGGTGGCTCAGATGGCTCAGAAGACCCGTCAACATTAGAAGCTGTGAGCTTGTAAATCTGTTCTGACAATAGATTGAACTGGCGCTTTAGGAAAGCCTCCACATGGGTAATATCACGCACGCATCCCTTAAGGCTTTTATAAGAAGCACCATCAGGTAATTCATTAGGGAGATAGCAATCGATACCTATCAGTAGGGCGTATAAATTAGAAGTTGAATTCGTTGGCTCGGTCATCTTCTTTCCTCAAGCTAAGTTAACCGTTCTACTTCAACTTTTTGGATGTATCACAAAAAATTAAGACTTATGTATCAACAAACTGAACGATAGATTTTTTATAAATTAAGGAATTATTAGTATTTAACTATTGTTTGATACAGGATTTTGGTATTCAACAATACTTTTTTCTTTCCCCTACATAGTTGCTTTAAAAAACTTTTCTAAGAATAACACCTTGATAGTTGAAATTATGTTCAATTTGTGTTCGACTTATGTATAAGTTATTTACAAATTGCAATCATTAAGAGCTAGAATATCGAATAGAGGAGATTGTTTTCCCCCTGTTGATGAGAAGACTAAACGCTGACAAGCGGCTGTAATCAATTAAGCTATTGTACATAAATATATTCCTTTCGGGGGATGCATGAGTACCGCTAAATTCTCTGTTCCCAGTTTTTCTTCTTCCCCCCGCTGACATAGAAAGTTTGTCAGCCAATTGTGTGAGAAACTGACACAATTGAACAAAGAGATTTGGATAGAATTGAGCCAATGCAACCTAAAGGGTTGCAGATTAAAGATAAAAGAAGACTTTAACGATAAAGTTACGGCTCACTTCGATGATGAGTTAAACTCAGCCACCCCGTCACTGAAGCAGCATAGTTTAACGATTCGCGTGTTTTCTGTAACTATCAAGCGCTCATGCGTTAATGGAGCGGCTGGAGAAAGAGCTAGCGCAGCAGTGTCGCTCATTTTTGACTAGGCGATCGCACAGACCAACAAACCTGTCGTCCTGTCTTGACAGGACACTTAGTAAAAGTAAAGCCCCAACGGAAAATTTCACCCTCCTTGACCAAGCTCTCCGGTGTGATGCCGATTAACTCAGCTAGATCGGAGGTGGAAAGAAGCCATCCCTGCTCTGAACAGCGCTCTAAAAGCTCAAATCGTTCCCGCAAGACCGTGATAGTTTTGCCGATATCAAAGACTTCATCCAGCCCCTGATAGGACAGTTCAGCGGACTGTCTTGTCAGTTGTCCGGTGAGTTGTCCTGTCTGTCGAGTTGCTGAGAGCGCGGGCGTTTTGGGTTGTACTTCCCGAATGAAATCATCAATGTTGCGTGACGTGTCTTCATTGAGAAAATTATTTAGCTCATCCAGCAGTTCCAGTTGGGAATCCAAGATGAATGCTTTGTTACCCTGCTTGGTGGGAACGATACCGAGCTTGTCCATCTGAGTGTAGATAGCGCTCCTGGCTTTACCATAGCGATCGGGTAAATGGGCAACTGGGAAATCCACAATTTCAGCTTTAGCCATTTGAGGAAGCCTCACAGGACACGTCCTGTATGTACTGTACTCTGATAGTGCTTGATTTGATAGAGAAAGATTTATGGCAACCCATCATTGCTTCAGCTCACAGAGGGCGTCCATAATCAGGCGATCGCTTTCTGGTTATACACCCTCTTGTATAACCTCATAGTAAGCCTTTGCCGACTCATCCCACTGCCAAGCCTTGACCTCTGGGTCTTTCCCTTGGCTGTACTCTGGAAACCTTGGGTGATTCCGCCATAATGTTGTTGTTGCCTTCCCCAAGCGCTCTGCCATTTCCTTCTGAGCGAGGGTGAGGGTGCCTACCCGCTGCCACTGCGGCTTAGGTGCTGATGCCTCAGTTCTGTATTCTGCTAGTTGTGCTTGTAACTGAGTCTTCTCAGTTTGGAGGGAAGTGATAACTTTATCCTTAACCTCTAATTTCTCAACCAACTCGTTCACTTCAGCTTGCCATTGTTCGCGGTAGGCATCCACTAGCGCTTTGCTCTCACGGGCGTCTTTTCCTAACTCCTGATTGGCTTTGAATAACCCAGTAGCTTCCTGGCTCAACTTGTTTCGCTCAACCTTGACAGCTTTCAGTTGACTCTGGAGTTGCGCGATCGCCTCATCCTTGGACTTTAATTCTGCCCTTAACTTCTCCAGTTCATCAGAGTTAGCGTCTTGGCGTTGAGTTATACGTTTCTCTTCCTTAGCGGGTTTGTATAACCCTTGACCAAGGGAGGGCTTAGACCGCGTTGCCTTAAACCTCTCCCAGTGGTCAACATCCGGCGTGCTAATCTCCTCAACAATCGACTCTAACGCCTCTTTGGTGAGGTCTGACGTAGAACCAAGCCCCAAGACCCTCACCTCTCCCTTCACTTTCTTGTGAGCGCTCCAGGTGCCTGACCCGGATTTTGTCTCGCGCTTCCTGGCTAAGAATCGGGTAAAGGCGTCTTTCTCGTAACTAAACGACTTGGTTGCTGGGTCATCGAGCCAAGCAAACCACTCAGGGGAGCCGACTTCAATCGGGGTGTCTCCTAGCAGGATGTTGCCTTGAATTATTGGGGTGTCAGTCACGGGTTATACAAGCTGGGGTTATACATAGTTTACTCAGGATGTATAACCCTTGTTAGGGTTAGCAAGTCCAAAACGACGAGCCACTGAAGGCCATCCGCCATTAGTGGCAATGGCACTAATCAATTCAGCGCGTTGAATTTGGACGAGCTGCTCACGAGTGGGCATAACACCAGGAGTACCCAGTTGAACAGCTACAGCAACCAGCTCACTTTTAAGATTGTCAGGATTTTTCCAGTAACCACGCGGTTTCCTGCCATAGGGTAACTTGAACCCCAATCGCCTCGCCACGGCTAACACTCCACCATGTAGCCCGATAGCAGCAGCAAGCGGCTTTTCCCCAGCTTGTTCCAGTTGCTGTCGGGAAGGCATAACGCCAGGAGTACCCTGTTGCTCGATGAAAGCTTTAAGTTCACCCTCGACATTGGCAAAGTCGTGCCAATAACCGAACCGCTGACCCGTGTAAGTCAACCCCAACCGAGAAGCTACCGACCGATAGCCACCGTGGTACTTAGAAATTGCCATCGCCAGGTCATAGCGCCCTAACTGTCTGAGTTGGGCCGCTTTTGGCATAACACCAATTTGACCGAGTTGGGCATTGAGCGTTAAGATATCCGACTTGAGACGCTCAAAATCTGTCCAGTAGCCTGCGGGCTTTCGTTGAGAAGACAAACAAGCCGCTTCACCCAACGTACTCAATTGAGTTCCCACACACACTTGTGGCAACTCTTTTTCCCTTTTCCAACACTCTTTTCTCACCCACGACCGAATGGTAGCCTGAAGGATTCCAGTGAGTTCCTCAATTTCTCGAGGGGACTTTCCTTGCTGATAGAGTGTCCGACACTTCTGTCTTTCCCTTGTGGAATACCGTTTTTGACCCCGGCTGATACCCGCTTTCCAAATCCATGCTCTAATCGTTTTGTCGGCAATTCCGGTAAGCTGATGAATTTCAGTTGAAGACTTGCCCTGTGAATAGAGAGCCAAACAATATTGTTGGGTTTCTTGAGAGTACTTACACTTTCTCGATATCCCTGCGGTAGCCGCCCAATCTGTCACTACATCAGCAGGCACACAAGTCTCATTCTCAATCTCCGAAGGCGTGCAGCGGTCGGCATACATTTGCAAGCACTTCTGCTTGAGTTGTTCAGGATATTGAGTCCCCGTTAAGAGCAGTCCGGCTTCTCGCAGCCAGCCTCTCAAAATCCGGCGACTTTTAACTTCCACCAAACGTTGAATCTCCTCAATGGAGTAACCGGCCCGATACAACTCCCAGCATTGTTCCTTGACTTCATCCTTCTCTGGGTTAACCGACACCGCTGGTGGAATCAGAGCAAACACTTTTTCCGGTGTAGCATGAAGCTTTTTCTGAATCAGTCGTCCTAAATTCTTGTAGTACGGGCAAGTCCAACACTCAACCCGTTCGCCCGGTGCAGGGCAATGACAACCTTGTTTCCAAGCTCGTTGAACTTCGGCTTCAGCCTTTTCAAATCTTGAAGCCGCCTCATGGAATCGCTCTAAAGTTAACTTGGGCATAAATAAAAACCTCAATCAATTGTAGATAGACTTAAACAAAACTTCCCTCAAACCTTCAACAGAACGCTAGTCACCTCACCCTTCCCAATCACAACCCTTGCTAAAAGCAGGTCGTAAAAGATTTCCCTCTCCGTCTGGGTCAAGGTGTACCAAAAATTAATTTTTTTAGCCATCGGATGACGGAGTATCTGTTGGGCGATATCCTGAGTCGGAGTTGGCTCGGCTTCAATGGCTTTAAGGAGTTTTTCCTTAGCCTCTTTCAGCGCTGGATTAAAATCTGAGCCAGCAATCTGGTCAAGTTCAAAGTACTGTCTCTCCAGCTCAACTAACCTCTCGGATTTCGTGGTATTAGAAGGACTTTCACTCACTTGTTTGGAACGGAGAACAAGTTGGGCGATAATCGCCTGCTCAATTTTAAAAAGCCTGACATTTGGGCGATTGTCACAAACGGTTGCGGAATGCGGACAGCCATAATAAGCGTAGTCACGATTTTGTTTCAAATTACATTTAGCCCGACATTTCTCACAAAAGATATGCCCCGTTAAATAAAACTTGGCATCCACTTGACCAAATCTTTTGGTATTGGAGGCAAAGATAGCTTTTATTTCTTGCGCTTCTTCCTCATTAATCAGTCGCTGTTCTGGATGAGTGTCGCGGCGAATATCCCAATCATCGGGAGATTTCAAACTCCCATTACTCTTCAATTTATGATAGGCTGTATGTCCTTGAAAGACGGGATTTTGGAGCCAATACTTTAGCCCCCATATCGAAATGGGAAAGTTTTTAAACTCGGGTAAGTTGTCCTCCGAATTCTTTTGTAATCCATACACCTCATGAAGGTGTTTCAAGACTTTAGTTGGCTTCCTGACTAGCAAAAAATATTCAAACACTTCCCTAGCTATCTTGGCTCGACTAATGCGGACGAGTTTCGGAGAATCATCAGGTTCGTGAGAAAGCTCGGCAGCATTGTCGGGTTTATGGATTAGGAAGCAATAAGGAAGTGGTGTATGGTCGAGTTCATATTTTTCATTAACAATTAGGTAACTCCAGGGAGGCTGCATCCAAGCGGCATTTCGACTTCTACGGTAATCAAGACCTCGATTAACCCGTTCTTGTAGCATTCGGCTTTCATGAACCGAGAATAGGACTTGCAGGTCAGAGTGCAATTCTCCTGATGCTGTGTTGAAATCAACCTCACCTTGATCAAGTAATATCAGTTTAACTCCAGAAATTTTGAAAATTTTCTTGACTTCTAAATACAAGTATGCATTTCGTGCCAGCCTGTCCCAGCGAATCGCTCTAAGTTCTGAAATTTCCTGCCTTATCACTAGCTCTAAGACT
The DNA here is from genome assembly GCF_000317515.1 of Allocoleopsis franciscana PCC 7113. GTDB lineage: Bacteria > Cyanobacteriota > Cyanobacteriia > Cyanobacteriales > Coleofasciculaceae > Allocoleopsis > Allocoleopsis franciscana. The sequence goes on from NC_019761.1 coordinate 47,487, forward strand.
TTTTTAAATTGGTCTCTATCTTGTTCACGACCTGATTCAATATCAAAATAAACTTTCTGAACTCCAGTATTGATTAATCGAGATATTTGCTGTTCTAAAGCATGGGTGTTGGCTTGTTCTTCCGTTGAGACACGAGCATAACCAATAATAGGTTTCAGTTTCATCCTTATATTCTCTCCGTAATCGATTAATTAGTTAACTAATTGTATGTCAAACATTGATTGAACTAAATGTTCGACAAAGGCTAACAAAGTTTGACGTTTAGCTCCTCAAGAAAATTCAGTGGAACAAAAAGGTTATTGAGAAATCTCTTTCTTCAAGACAGTTGGCTAACCTGGAAATAAGTTGAGTGAGTTAAATCAATTTATTTCCATGAGAAAATAGCGTCTGTACGAGATACAAACGTTAATTTATTCCCAAAAATTTAGCCCCACACGCTTACACATGCAGGGCCGCCTTTTCGGTAGGTCAATTATATTCAGTTTATTCCACTGGATACTAGGCTATTGATTTGGAAACAAAATGTCAACCTATAGCGAGCACTTTTCGTTGGTTGTCTCAGCTCGATATCTGTTTAAGCACGACCGACCCACGAAGTAAAGCTTAGGACAACAAATTCTTTAAAGCCACCTTTAGATTCAGTACTTTAAACTTTTTCCTCATGTCCTAACCTATGCTTCGCTTGCTATATGAATTTGTCGTTGCTCCGTTGCCGTGGTCTTTCAGGGTAGGGTTTTACTACCTATCAGGACAGAGCCGATTCAAGAGCGTCTCTGGAATGTCCTCGTAGAACTCTAGAAAAACATCAGCTAGTGCCAGATACCATTTGTGGTAATGTCTGGGGGGTTGAAAGTTGCGCCCTCGCCCAAACCACCGACTGACTGTAGCGATGTCACATCTGCATAACTGTGCCATAGTAGCGTAAGTTACTCCCCATTTTGAGTAAAATTCCCAAGGTGTCATTTCCATGCGGCAGTTGGTAAAAAGCTCAATCAGGCGCAATTCTCGCTGGCCAAGGGGACGGGGATTCCTCATCCTTCCTCCTCCTTGGTGTGTGGTTCCAAGTCTTCTTCCGATGGTAGCTCAAAGCTATTTCCCGGAATTTCTCCTAATCGGTGGGTGGTATGTCGTGTACAGTAAGTCCTGAAGTTGCTACCGCGATCGCGCTTGTCTAATTTCATAAAATCAAAGTAGCTCCTAATTCGTTACGGGTTAGAGCCAATGACTAGCGCTCGGTGTCCAAGCTTCGCGCTGGTCATTTGACTTTCTTCAATCTGTTAACGCGCTTAACACGTTAACAAGCATTTTCATCATATTAGCAAGGTTTGAGTTATCTGTAAACACGTATAACCTGTTTACAGTTGAAGACAAGTGCTTTTACTGTCCTGTCGTGTAGATAATGAGAGGTGGTGTTTAACGAGTTAACAAGATGAGTGGCAATCAATCTAAGCCAACAGTAGGGCTGCGAATTGACCAAGAAGACTTGGACCGTATTGATGAGATTGCCAAAATGTCTGGTCGTACCCGTAGTGATGTAATGCTTGAGGCGATTCTAAATTACTGGGATATTCGCAGATACGAAGTGGTCAAAGCCGATATCAACCAGTTACGGATTGAGCTAGAGACCCGACTGGCAGGCATCGAAAAAAAGTTGAGACTCAGCAGTTGGCAATATCGACCTACGCAGATGTAGTCATCCCAGCTCTGAGGTTGTTAGTCGGATTGTATCGAGAGCAACTTGGTCAAGGCTTACATAGAACCATACCTACTGGCTCTGATGAACAAAGGCTGAAGGCTAAAGTTGAGGAACTAGAGCAGCTCAGTAGCCAGCTTGAAGAGATAGAGTCAAATAGTGAAAACGACTGACCCAACCTCACATTCTGTTCAAAAGCAGGCGAATATTACGTCTTCTCTAGTTTCAAGGTTTGGTGAAAGGGGATATATAGACCGAAGTTCCTCACAATGTTGAGAATTTTAGGTTAGTGGATTTGGCCTGGAATTATTAGGAAGTTCCAGTGCTGATACAAGCATATCGGCACTTTCTTTTAAGGTCGAGCGCATAGTCTGCAAGTACCCCACTTGTCGAGAAATCCCTACTCACCAAGTAGAGACCCCATACGGATATAGAGGTTGGCATTAGTCACAATTTGCATAGCCTGCTCCGAGAAGGCTGGCTATTTCTTGCCTCACTCATACATCCAAGATGAAAAACCCCCTACAAAAAAGATTTTCCAAAGCCCTAAACCAATTGACGGGTATGAAGTTATTGTCAGGGCGCAGAGCAGACGTTTTGTTGTTTGACTCCTCTGCTGCTGCTTCTGACATTGCATTTATGCTTGGTGGTCAATGGGATGGTTGCAATGGTATTGTCATGCCTTCATCTGACAAGGTAGCTGTTAACACGGCAGCTAACTTAGTAGGAGCTTCATGGTGTCATCAGGGAGATTCAATGGCTCTGTTAGCTAGATTGAGTACGGATGAACTTTTGAGGCGATACGCAGCAGGTGAAAGGAATTTTGCTAACGCTAATTTGAGGTGTGCTGTTCTTGTTGAGCAGAATTTGTGTCAATGCAACTTCAGTTACGTGAAGCTGAATTTTGCTAACCTGAGCGGGATAAATCTTAGTGGAGTGGACTTAACGTCGGCAGACTTGAGCGATGCTTGTTTGAATGGAGCCAATCTGAGTCAGGCTTCCCTATATAGGACTCTCCTGACTAGGGCAAATCTTAGTCAAGCTAACCTAAGAGGAACGAATCTTTTCAAGGCTTCTTTGAATGATGCAAACCTCACTCAGGCAGATTTGACAGGAGCGAATTTGAGCTTTGCCGATCTAAGAGGAGCTATTCTTGATGAAGCTACCTTGAGTGGAGCCAACTTAACCGGGGCAAAGCTGACACAAGGACAGTTACCCTCCTGACTTGCTCTCGTTGAGAAGTTCGGATTCTTCTGTGATAGTTGCCAGTACCCAAGCACAAGTT
>NC_019762.1 GCF_000317515.1 Allocoleopsis franciscana PCC 7113
GTGTGGCACACTTAGCTTGACTGACAGCATACCGCGAATCTGAGTGGCAAGCTTCATCGTTATCGGTCTACGAGTGAGATATCATAGATGACTGCTCACATCGAGGGGTGACAATCTTACTCACTTAAAAAAATTAGGTAGGGGGTAGACGCCGAATGCCCAAATGGAAACTGGTCACTGAGTTTACCTTTGATAGTGCCCACTTTATCAAAGACTATGACGGGTCTTGCGGTCGGATGCACGGACACACCTATAAAGTGCGAGTTGAAGCAACCTCATCGAAGCTTCACCCCTCGCAATACTGTCCCCATCCTATTATGGTTGCCGACTTCAGAAGCTTGCGCTGGGCTAAGCAAGACATGACCAAGGGAGGATTGGATCATTCGGTTCTTAATGAGGTTTTGCCCGAAGGGTACGAAACGACGGCAGAGATGATTGCTCAGTACATTTACGAAGAGACCAAAAAGCGGGTTCCTGACGACGTGCGGCTCAAAGTGGTTGTCTCGGAGACTCCCAACAGTTGGGTCGAGTATGAAGGCGATTGAGTAGTGGTTCTTGGAGAAACAATCTAATATGATGAAACTTCGGTTAGAGGATAGACAGATACCGCTTCCAATTGGAAAAGGGGCGGGGAGCGATGCTTACCAGATGCTTACTAAATGGAGCCACTTATTGTCTCTTGAAGTGGGGAAGAGATCCAGTAAGGGGCTGACCAAGTATCCTCAATCTTAGCTGTACTAGAAGGAGATTTCATGGGCTACCCCCGTGTCTTAGTCGTAACCTCTTGCACTGGGGAGAAGCGCTGCAAACCTGAAAATCAATTGACCTTAGAGGATTTTAAGGAAAAAGCTCGACTCCAACAACGAGAGGCACAGCTCACTCAATTCGCTTGCCCTGCGGGTCAGATGTACACGGGGCAGCAGCACCTACGGGCAATGGAAGGGGTTCAATTGCTGCGTCAGTCCCTCGGACGGGAAGCTGTAGACGTAGTGATTCTGTCTGCTGGCTATGGCGTCATCCCAGAGGACAAAACTATTGTGCCTTATGAAGTGACTTTCAACACGATGAAGGGCTATGAGGTAGGCGAGTGGGCAAAGTTCTTGGGGGCTAGGGAAGCTTTTGAAAAAGCGATCGCGGGCTATGACCTAGTGTTTGTGCTGCTGGGGGAAAACTATTTGCGCTCGCTCTCTCTCCCGGTTGAAACGTCGCCCGACCAAACTCTTGTATTTTTAGCCTCAAAAACTACTGCTACTCATATTCAAGGTTTGGCAGCAAGGACTTTTATTTTGTCTCTTTCTAATGCTGAAGCAAAGCGCTATCACTGTGGATTAGTGGGTTTGAAGGGATTTTTATTGAAGCGGGGGCTTGAGAAAGTTGCGAAGCAACCACAGTTGCTGGAGACGATTTATCGAGAGCCGAAAGAATTTGAGCGAGTTATTAATACAGATTTCGTGCAACTGGAGTTACCGCTTGAAGTAGAAAGAGTGCAACCTGTAGGGAAGAACGGGAGAAAGGGACGGCTCAAGGTTAAGTCTCAGACAACAGAAACGAACGATGAGTTAAAGGAGAAAGATAGAGAATTTTTGGCAATTCCCCCTTTGCCTCCGGCTCCTAATATTCATTTAGGGATGCAGTATTTTATTCCGGAGTGGGATGATAAAGTCGATCCAAATTATGACTTTTATAACGATATATCGCCCCCAGGAAGAGATACTTATGCAGATGACGTTTATGCCCACGAAATTTACAATATCCCTAACTATGATGGGATTCTAGTCTCTAAATATATTATTGATAAAAGTAAAAAGAAAAAAGCTAAAGTAGACGAGATTGGTATTCGTGAATATATTCGTTTCTCAGGTAAGGTAATGGGAGATTGTGGAGCTTTTGGATACATCAAAGAAGAAGTTCCACCTTATACTTCAGAGCAAGTTCTGGATTACTATCAAAAAGGAGGATTTAATTATGGAGTAAGTGTAGACCATCTAATTGTTGGTCCCTTTGCTGAACCAGGAGTGAGAGAAAAACGCTATGACTTAACTCTTCATAATGCTGATGATTTTCTGCGAAAGCATAGAGCAGGAGGATATGAATTTAAGCCTATGGGTGCAGCTCAAGGCTGGAATCCAGAAACCTATGCTAAAGCAGTTAAAGCTTGTATTGAGATGGGGTATGACTATATAGCGTTAGGTGGACTAGCAAGAACACCAAGTAAGCAAATTATTGAGATTTTAAAGGCAGTTCATCCTCATTTGACTCCTAACACTCGATTGCACTTATTTGGAGTTGCTCGAATGAACGCAATTCCAGCATTTCGGCATCTAGGAATTACTAGCTTTGACTCAGCGAGTCCTCTGCGTAGAGCCTGGTTAGGTTCTGGGGATAATTACAATAGCCTTTCAGGTAAAAAGTACGCAGCTATTCGTGTTCCTCCAGTCGATGGATATGGGGTAAGGGTAAGGCGCTTACTAGAAGCTGGCGTCGCTAAACGAGAAACTCTGAAATCCTTGGAGCAGGATGCTTTAAAGGCTTTACGGCAGTTTGATACAGGAAACTTAAGTTTAGACGAAACGCTTGAGAAAGTTTTGGCTTACGATGAGCTAGTGGAACTTCCTCGCGATGGAAAGGCAGACCCCAAAGCTCAAGCGAAACGTCGGGCGAAGCATGAAGTCATGTACCGGAAATTACTGGAAGATACTCCTTGGAAAAGTTGTGATTGTCCAATTTGCAAAGAGATTCAGGTTGAAGTTGTAATTTTCCGAGGAAATAATCGTAATCGCAGACGAGGTTTTCATAACACTTATGTCTTTTATCAACGTTTTAAGCAGATAATCAAAAATCTAACTTGATTGATAACTTGATTTTTAGCTTTGAGAAAAAGCTAAAATAAACTTTATGCAAAAGGCTTTAAAGATAGTGCTATGAAGCATGAATTTTTACCCGTTTTTTCAGTAGACTGGCTGGGTTTACTCAAAAAACTGGAGAAGCTCGAAGGCAATTATGGAATCTTAGCACCGATTACTTGCTACAATAAGTTACTCGCTCGAATTCGGGATATCGGTAAGCCATTTTTCATTGACAGTGGAATTTTTGAAAACCAAGATGTGCCTTGGTATTTTCAAAAGGGTTGCCAATTTAAAGATGAACGATGGGTGCGGGAGCTTCGCTTGGCTCCAGAACAAAAATTACGACAAAATATCAAACATTACTTCAATCGCTGCGATCGATTTAGTCCTGATTATGTTTTTGCGCCTGATATCTTTAAAGAGCCACTTCTATCTTTATATGTAGCTAGACTCAGTTGGGAAGAATATTGGAGCCAGCCCAGGTCTTATACTTTGATTGGAGTTGTTCAAGTTGGTTCAGCTCTTTATAACTGGCCTGAGAAAGCTGTTCCCACATTAGATAGTTTACTACCTCATTATGATGCCCCTAAAAGCTTTTTAGCTCCCTTGATTAGTGCTTACCGGGATATTGGTTATGAATATGTAGCCCTTGGAGGTTTACTGAAAGCTGATAAAAGCAGACCATCAGGATGGAAGTTTGGTTTATCTGTTCAGGAACTCGATCAACTTTTGACATGGAGTCGTCCTGATTTCGTTTTAGGAGGTCTTGCACTAACTCGGCTAGAAGTTCTTCAAAAACATAAAGTTTGGGCTGATTCTACAACTTGGCTCTGGTGGGATGCTCGCTATGAACCAGAACGTTTTAGTAATAGAAACGTTTTGCAGGAAGTAGTTGGACAAAGCTATCAAAGAATACCAGAAGTTGATGTAATGCCAGTCAACTCGCGGAAAATTCTATGACAAGCATTAACTGTTGTCTTTGTCTTATGAACAACAGATATAAGGATTTAGTTTCCAGATATTATCCTTATCCTTGGGTTCGTATTTTTTAGTTGATGATGGTCCCAATTTAGTCTTAAATAAAATTCCTGCGTGAATGAGAATACTTTTATACTGATGAAACATTACTGATCTATAATCGGTACCTTTAGCCTTTTCCCACAGTATATAACCTCGTTCGTCTGTTAAAGATTCTATCGACTCAGGCTTAAGAAAAAATATAGGGGCACGAGCATGATCTAGTCGATCGCAAGCTACTGCTAGTTCAGTAAAATAAGCTGAATAATCAGAATCAGAAAAAGTCTTTAACCCTTCAATAACAAGACGTACCATTGGGTCTTGGAAAAGTAAAATTCGGAGTATGGCTGCTGCTTGAGGTTGGTAATCAATCAATCTTATTCCCTGGCTTCCTCTGGTTCTTACTACTTCATGAATTTCCCGCCATTCTGTGACACTAACTGCTAATATAGCTTTTACTGCTGTACCAATAGCTGTTAGCCGGACTGAATTGTCAGACAAGCTGACTATTCCAAGCTTTTGCGCCCCCATCAAAGCTCCGCGCCAGTCCTTCTTTATCAGTTCATGATAAACGGCAAGCTGACTAACTAAGGCATTCAAAGGATAAGATACACCTGGCTGTAAGGCAATAGCCCATACTAGGTAATGCGTAGGAAGGTTTAACTTAAAAGTTTGTTGCCCCGTTACTTGAATAACACTTTCCATCTGGCGGGAGATGAAGTGATAAGGTTCACGCAGAGGCATTCTTGCATCTGGAAAGAAGGGAATTTTTACACTATCACTTACACTAATTACACCTACATTTTTACGACGAGCAAATTCAAGAATACTGCTTCCCAAGATAGTCGCATCCGCAGCTAGAAAAGAATAGTGAAAGCCAGCTTGATACATTTCAGCTTGTGCTAGTCCCTTGAGTAGATCGTTATCGCCCTTGGCTTCTACAGCAAAGATTGATTCTCCATCATCCAGTTGACCAACTAAGTCAGGATAAAGCACAAAGTCTCCCATATCCAAAGTAAAGCGTTGGAATGGTTGTAATTCTTTATAGGGAAGTAAGGTGTGATGAGCATCAGTATAAATTCGCACTACTTGCTTTTGAGCTAATCCTTGCGATTTAAGAAATTGATGCGTTTTGCGTATTACTTCAACTTCCTTCATATAGACTGCGAGCGCACCTTAAAACGACAATTTTTGTAGAACGTCCATTATGAAATATCCCTTAAGATAGCCCCACACACCGTTGCAATACCAACAAACTCACGCAGTACCTTGTAACACGCATCCACTGTTGTTTTTGTATTGGAAATAATAGGTTCGACCGTCGCGCCAACTTGCGTTACTCCTCGCTCGCGCCACAATTCGTTAGAGCGTCGCCAGTCTATCTCTTGAAGTCTAGCCAACCACTTAACAAGCTCCTCCTCCGGTACGCCCTCTAAGTAGAGTTCGCGAGCCAACATTCCCAACGCCTGGAATACAACAGCACTGACTGCCAGTAACTCCTGTCTTTGCACAGAACGTTCTTCTTTACTTTTAGCTCTCCAAGGGTCGTTAGGTAGAACGCTTGCTGTTGTTGCCCAGAATGTTGCTGCCCAATCAATTCTCGGCTCCAAATCCTTCTTAGACTTCAGATTTGGGAACATATGATGGGTAGCTGTGACCAAGGTAGAAAATGTCATTAACTTGGGATTGTGTTTGCCCATGCTATTCTCAACCATCTCCACATTGTTGCGAAACTGGGGGACTCGCTTAATCAAGTCTTTGGCAATTAAAACGACAGGCGATCGCCGATCAAAGGTATGAGACAGGGATACACTGGGTCTTTGCACTAGCAAGTTCTGATCGCGAAACGCTTGACGTTCTTCCTCTAAAGACAGAGCTGCGTAGAGCAATACTCCGAGTTCTAGTTGGCAGAGAACCTGATACTCCAATTGCTTGTCCTGAATGTCTTTGAGAGCTTGACGAATTCCAAAGCAACGGTGTTGACCGTCCGTCAGGCGCAATGTAACTGCATGGTAAGGAAGAAAGATACTGCCATCTTTATAAGTAGGCAGGGGTTGAACGTTGATGCAGATCGGTGGAAAAAATGTAGTGCCTTCCTGATAGGTATCCAGAATGTACTGGGCGATCGCTTTGACCCTTGTAGGGTTCAGTTTCCGCTGGGCAAAATCTGGTAACTCCGGATCGTTCGGGACATAGAGGTGACCATCGTTGAGGAGTCGAGCGACATCCCCAAAGAACAGACTGCCAACATAGCTTTGATGCTCACTCTGTAGACCTCGTTGTACAGGCACAGCTCGAAGCACAAGTTCCATTGTTAATTCCTTTGGTAAAGGAACAGAGAAGATTTTTTTAAGTTGCAGTCATGTATACATGGTAGCAAGGGTTCTGTCAAGCTGACTAGAATGCGTGAGACCCCCTTCAGGCAATCAAACCTTGTCTTCAACAGTCCGTGTACCGGGTGAACTCTACGAAGCGCTACGCCAAATCAGGCTTTCACTTGAGAGTGAACACCAGAGTGCTGCACCTACTGTGCAGGATATGATTAGCGTCGCCCTGAAACGATTCATCAATGATTGGGAGAACCCTGACAAGCAAAGTCAGCTTTTGGGCGAGTTACTAGAGCATCGCCAAGTCGCCCGTTCAAATATGGGTAAGAAAAGAATTGACGGCAGCTAGACGGTGGTGACGGTATGACATTGGCTAACTTTGAATCGCCTCAGCAATCTACTTACCCTAGAAAATGATGAGTCTTAACACTAAAAACACCGACCAACTCATTTTGCGTCATCTAGAGGATATTGAGCAGGAGCGGATTAACTTTGGTCTCTACGAAACCTATGTTACAAAGGCTGACATAATACAGCGTGCCCAAGAAAAGGGTGAGAACTTGGACGAGGCTGCATTAGAAGAAGGGTTAGCCAGTCTAGAAGAGCAAAGGTGGGTGCTGAAGCTGGATGAGAATCACTATCGCTCACGAATTAGCGAGATTGTCCGACTCCTCAAGAATGTTAAGCAACGGTTTCGCCTTAATGATGCCCAAAGCGCACCTTATCTAATCCAATCTATCCGTGTTGAGTTTGCCGATCGCCGCAGGCTGGCGCGTGAGACTGAGTTTCAAGAAACTATCAAACAGTTATTTAAAAACAGTAAAACTCTTGGGCTAAAGCATCTAGATAACGCTCGCAAAGCTGTTCAAAAGGGTTTTTGTAAAGCACTAAACATAAAACTAGACGAAGTAAGACTAACCAGTGTGCAAGAACGGGCATTGCAGCAAATCACTCAGAAATATTTCCAACGTAAAGGACAGGGATATGTAATTACTGGCAACACTGGTAGTGGTAAAACTGAAGCTGCGTTACTTCCTCTGCTGCTTGGAGCCTTGCAGGAGAAGATGAACAATATTGCGGGATGTAAAATCATCCTAGTTTATCCTCGGCAGACTTTAGCCAAAAATCAGTTAGAGCGACTCAGCCAGTATGTAGCTTCCATTAACCAGCAAGTTTATGGAATGGCAAGGAGTGGAGTATCGAACCAAGATTTGACTGTAGGAATTGTCTTTGGTGACACTCCCTTAAATGACGAGGAACTGCGTAATGGATACTGGAAAGAGGGAAAACCCCAGAAAGACAAAAAACCCCAGCGTGGAGGTTGGGAAAAGCAGGATGAAAAATACCAACTCCCGTACTTCACAGACAAAAACGGAGAGCCTGTTTATGCAGTCAACCTAGCCAATGGTGAATGTACCCTAAAACCTGCTGACAGCAGTTGGGAGTTGGAGGGCTTTAAGGCTACGCGCAGCGCTATTCAAAGCAACCCACCAGACGTGCTAATTATCACCACTGAAATGCTGCATCGGTGGTTGATGGACGCTGCATTCAATGATTTCTTCGGCTTACCAACTCGCCGAGGTTTTCCACCAAATTTCTGCGCTCCACGAGCTGTCGTATTCGACGAGATTCACCTCTATGACACTATACACGGCGCTCAGATTGGCTTGCTGATTCGCCGTTTACGCCATCGACTACAACAGGCAATGCGTTCGTATGATGGAGAATCTTGGCAATACCCACTGATGTTGGGGATGAGTGCAACGATTGGTAATCCTCAAAAGTTTTGGCAGGAACTTAGCGGGGTTCCGTATGTAGATGAGATTTCACCAGATGAAGAGAAGGACATGGAAGATGCTCAGGGACGAGAGTATTTCCTGTTCATTCGCCCAGAAACTTACTCGCGTGGCAAACCTGTAGGAGATGCCTCAACAGCAATCCAGACGATCATGGCGATCGCCCACAATATGCGTCGGCGAGACAGAGATGGCAAAGAACCCCCTAAGTTCAAAAGCCTCGTGTTTCAAGACTCTATCAGTAAAGTCAAAAAGTTAGCACTTGAGTTCCACGATGCCGAAACTAACAAGAATCTAGCACGCTACAGACTTCAGCGGTCTAACTTCAGCCAAGACGTACTAACCTCTCCAGAGTTTCTCGATGGTGAATATTGGTACTTTGATGCTGAAGACCTCGATCAATACTCCACACAACGCCAACCCGGAACAGAAGCGCGATCGCTCACTTCAATGCCTTTTCCCGTGTACAGCGGTAGTGGTAAAGGAGATATCGAAATTCTGCTGCAAGACATCATCTTTGCTACTACTTCATTAGAAGTTGGCTACGACGACGCCAGCATCCAATTTGTAATGCAGCACCACGCCCCTCGTAACCCAGCCAGCTTCGTGCAAAAGAAGGGCAGGGCTGGTCGTTCCCTCCAAGACCGTCCTATCACTGCGGTCACCCTCTCACAAAACTCTTACAAGGATGCCTTCTATTATCAGAACCCGCAACTCCTCTACGATCCTTCCGAGTATCGCCCACCTCTCAACGTCGATAACTATTTTGTGCAGCAATTTCAAACCATCGCCCTAATCTTTGATGAGTTGGCGCGTCTCAGACAACGACGAGACTTACTCAGGGGGGAATTCAGCAGTGTTGAAGAGCATTTGGACGAAATACAGCAGGAGTTGGATAAATCCGAGATTGGGCAGAAACTTCAGTACGCCTACAAGTGTGTAACAGGCAAATCGTTTCAAAAAGTTCACCCTAATTGGAGAGAGATCTGGGATTGGTTTAAAAAGCGGATGCTTGAAGATGATATCCGCTATAACTTTGGAAAAAACAACAATCTGCTCCAGATTTGTCCAGACTTACCGGACAACCTGTTTAGCTCTATCAATCTGCCTACAGTTCGGGTCATGTTTTCGGGAGGCGGGGAGCCAGAAAACTGGTCAGGGGCAGACGAGGATATCTCTCTTGCTTTCTTAGAATTGGCTCCCGGCAAGATCACGCGCCGCTACAACCCTCGCTACCATCTTTACTGGCGACCCTTAGTTGCTTTTGTAGAACCAAAGGAAAATTTTAAAGGAAGACCAGTGCCCAATGCAGTAGCTATGGAGCGATATAAGTATGAAAGACGCTCGGAAAATCCTGGACCCTTCAATTCTCTGCTTCTCAAGCAGCTTGATCAAGTATGGGGGAGTAATTGGCAAGATTACTTACCCTTGAATGTAGAGCAAGTTTACACTCAAGCTGTACCGCAGCGTTTCTATCGAGTTCGCTATTTGGAACTGTGGGATTTTGGTAAGGACTTAGTTAATGATCCAAAGCATCCGAATACTGAATGGTTGGGTGCGTTTAAGCCTGACGGTAGCGTAGATTTGAGGTTTGGAAGCAAAAGGGAACAGCTTGACAAGCTTTATCCAGACAAGGTTCGTTCAGTCTCCCCAGAGTCTAATAGCTACCCCTTGTCTTTCAGCGTGGTCAAGGTAAATACGGCAGAGCAAGAGGAAGTAGAGCCTCGGCACAGACTAGAATTGCCACCCCTATTCAAAGGATTGGTCGATAATCTGGATTTCTACTATGGCGAAGTCGGGGAAAATCGCTCAATGCTCAATGTCTGGGAAGTTCAATACGGAGCTGAGGCTCGTATTCGGTTGCTGCCTGATGAGCAGTTGCTACGTCAAGGCAGGAAAGACCCGCACGCGGGGATGGGTCAAAACACAGTTAGATACATTAGCGAACACGATGGGAAGCCCACCCTATACGGCTATGACTTGAAAACCGAGGGAGTACGGGTTCCCTATTCATACGAACAGCTACGCAAAGTAGCTGAGTCTTTGTTCGAGGAGATATGGAATGATCCTAAACGCAAGACTCACTTACAAGACCAGTACCTTCGATTCTTGCTCAAGTCGAGTTCTTGGCAACCAAAGGGAGTAGAACATCCCTTAACTGCTTTCGACCTGCGTAAAGTAGCAGACATCATTGCAACCATGCGTGCGGAGTCACGAGCGACGGGAACGGAGAAGTGGCAAACTTTTTTAAACGATCTGACTAATCCCGATGGGTTGAATAATCTAGTAGATATGGTGCGTACCAAGTACTGGCGTGACCACCGAGTTTTTCCTGAAGACTTTAGAGAGCGATTGGTTTCAACTCTGACCTATTCCAATAGCCTTACTGAATCTCAGAGTGATAGTGCCATTCAAGGCACGCTATTTGATATAACCGCATTTCAAGCTGAAACAACTCCATCTAAAGAACCACCAACACCCTCAAATACTCGACAACTTTTGGAGGAGCAGGTTTTCTCTAAACTCGGTAAGAAACCTGAAATCTTGGACTACTTGATGGACAACATAGTTCATTCACTGAAACAGGCAACAAGGAATCTGTTTCTGACAGAAGGTAGCACTCGTGATGAGGAGATAGGCAGCCACAGTGTACTAAAATTAACCTACGGGAAAAAGCCTTGGGATACTTCCTTTTACGTTTACGAACGCAACCAAGATGGTAATGGGGCGACAAGGCTCGCATCAGAGGTACTTAAAGAAAATCCGACCCATTTACTTAAGCGTTGGTGGGAAGTAACTTTATCGTGTCCCGTAGGTGATGAAGAAGACTTTTTGAAGAGAGTTTTACGAGACAATAAGCAGCTACTTCTGAACTTCCAAGAAACATTTTTCCAATCCGAACCACAGGACAGACCAAACCCCAGAGATTTTCTTTTCCCTCTTGTTGAGGGACAGGTTAAAGATAAGGATCATGATCCTTTACTCCAGCGTTTAGCTGGATTGCTCACCAGTGAGCTGAGCATTGCAGGGCAACCCTTGCGCCGCATTGGCTTACAAAGTGAGTTGCTGCATCTGGAAGATGCCTTGGCTGAGAGATTTAAGCGACCTCCAACTCCAAGGGAACTGGCAGGTTACGCAGCCACGCAAGTTCAACAGGAGCCAACAAACTATCCTTATCTAGCTCAGTTGATGCAGAGGTATGAAGAGCATACCCAAAACTTAGGTTTAGAGGATGAAGATTCGGAGGACACGGCAAATGCATTAGACCGATTCCTGGCTCAAGTTGAGAATATGAGTCTGAGTACTTGTGTGGATGCCTGTCCAGCTTGTTTGGCAGCTAGTTGCGATCATGGACATATTGATGTGATGCGTCATACCATTTCTCGGCGTTACTTGAAAATGGTTCGCCATCTTTTGACCCAAGAACTGACTCGTGAATACGGTCAGGAGCCTGTTGAAAACTTGGTGGCGATCGCTCAGCAGAACGGGGGTTATGTAATCCTCGAACATCAAGGCGAACCCGATGACGCTTATAGGCTTCAGCTCAAAAATCAGGGATTTGAAAGAATTAAGCGGGACTTCGACCATGAAACTTTTATTGGGCAACAGGTGTTCTATTACCAAGGAAATACATGAAAGTTTATGGTAACTATCCAGAACCCACCCTTTCTAGGGGTTTAGCCAAGTTGCTCGTGGATTCGCTGGATGCCATGGGTGAGGTTTGGCTGATTACCCCCTGGTTTAAAGATGTTCGTTTAGCGATCGCTCAACTGGGAGACTTTGCCAGTTTGCTGGGTGGGCAAAGAGAGGAAATTGAATTGAGCCAATTGCTCACCCGTATAGCTGAACAACACAGGCTCCGCGTAATTACTAAGCCTCCAGGAGAACTAATCCCTTTTAGGACACTTAAGCGTCTAGCATACAAGATTGACTTACGAAAACGCTTGCTGGAGGAAAGAGAGGAAGAAGAAGATTTACAAGGTTACGGCATTATCGAAGAGGTCATAGAGGAGTTCAATACAGAGATTGAGCAGCTAACTAGTGCAACTACCGTACACGCGGAAACTATTCGTATTGGTCGAATGCTACAGGCAAAGGGAGCTGAACTATACTACTTAGATAAACTCCACGCTAAGTTGCTCTGGACTCCCATAGGAGCATTGATTGGAAGTGCTAACTTCACCAATGGTGGGCTAAGTTATAACGACGAGCTGATGGTAGAAATAACTGACCCGACTGCGCTTCCGAAGTTACAACTCGTGGCTCAGCAGATGGGAAATAGAGCAGTACTAGCACAGGAGTACAGCCTTAATAAAACCTTAGAGCGAGAGGAATACCGAGTAAAGGACTATTTAGCTTTTACCGATAGTCAAGAGCTTCAAAATTTTCCCGATTTACAAAATTTATTGAAACAGATAAATCAATGGATTAAGTAGATTTGAACAAGAAAAAAGCAAAGAAAAAATAACCATAATTTGCGATAAATTCAGAAAAACATAAGTAAAATACTCAAATTTCCTCCCGTGAATCCCATCTGCTCTCCACTTTGCAGATGCCGGAGCTGTAAATTGAAACCACTGAGTTTTTTTCACCAGTTGGAACACAATGGCTGATTACACTCTAAGAGAAGTCCAGCAACAGGTTGATAATTGGGTATCTGAAGTCGGTAAGGGATACTGGAGTCCTCACGAAATGCTGGCACGCTTGGTCGAAGAAGTAGGCGAGACTGCCCGACTAATCAACCATCTGTACGGTCCCAAACAGAAAAAGAACAGCGAACAGGCTCAAGAACTCTCCAGCGAACTGGCAGACATTCTATTTACCGTCATCTGCCTTGCTAACTCCCAAGGTATTGACTTGCAGGAGGCGTTTGAGCAAATGATGCAAAAGTACTCGGTAAGAGATAGCAACAGATATCAGTGATGCCTCAACTCAACTTTCTCACTTTCAAGTAAGCAAACAAGTCAGAGGGGGTTTGGCATGATAAGTGTCACCTTACGGTGTAAAGCCAACATCTGTCTGTGTCTCAAAAACGGACATCTGTGCGTCTCTAGGAATCAGCCGCAGCACCTATTATCGACGCACTCGCCCCCAGTAGTGAGAGTAAGACAAGACTGTCTGGATTAGAGAGATGTCTAGTTGGGACAATGACGACACTAATCGCGAGCTGCTTTGCTCTCCTTGCGAGAGCGATCGCATAAAGGCACGCTCAACCCTCCTCTCCCCTTTCCAAATTCCTCAACCAATCCGTTAAATCCCCCAGATGCTCAAAATCTAACAGCGCCTCACTCAACTCTTCCAACTGTGCTACTTCTAATCCCCTCACTTGCGCCTCAACCTCCGGCTCAAATTCCCCAACCTTACGCTGAAGCTGACGCAAGATAATCGAGATTAATCCGTGTTTCTCGTGGCGGTCAAACCAATAAATTAAATCATTAATACTTGTAAAATCTAACAGCGCTTCGCTCAACGCTTCTAATTGACTCTCTGACAACTCCCGAACTTTCGTCTCAACTTCTGGGTTAAGTTCCCCAACCTTACGCTTGAGTAACCGCATCACGATAGAGACTTCTCCCTCGCGTCTCCCTTGCTCAATCCCCGTTCGCATCCAACTGGTCACAATCTGCATAACCCGCTCCTGTTGCTCTGGCTCAATCCTACCAAGTTCCGACTGAAACGCTTGTTCCTCCGACTCCGTAAGGCTTAGATAGGTATCGATAAAACCTGAAATCAACTGCATCCTCGCTGGGTCTAACCGCAACGTCACCAACAACCGCAGACATTGGGCTTTCACCTTGGGACGATCTTCCGGCGCAATCTGCATCTTAGCCATCAAGGCACTCGCCACTGGATTCGCCTGTCCCAAATAGTCGCGCCAATTGAGACGATTCAGTTGAATCACGCGATAGTTGAATTCCAGCACTCGAAATTCGGGGAACTCAACTCGGAACTGACTGGCTGCGGCAAGTTTTGGTTGGTCGTAAGAAAACAGCACAACCGGATAAATGGGCAAATCGTACTTCTCGGACAACCGAGCAAAATACCGAAACATTCGCTTGCCAAAGTTCGCTTGGGCTTTGGCTTGATTCTCTACATGGATGAGGAAACAAGATGGCTCACCTCTCCACTGAGCTTGCACGAGTAAATCGGCTTCATAACGCTCTCCTGCCGTGACATCGGTAAACACTTCCTTATCCAGAAACGTCAACTCCTCCGGTTCCAAGTAAGCCATGACATCGGGCAGAAATAGCTCGATAAACTCCACAAAAAAGGTAGACAGGAGTTCTTTGAACAAGCGATCGTGGTCAATCATGACCCATCCCCAGATTCTCCACAAATTCCAAGATCTTATTCTGTTGCGAGCCTGTAGTGTCCAAAATTAGACACTACAGGCTCGCACATTTTGGGCTAAAACGTACATTAATGAACGAGAGTTCAGGCTCGACCGAAGCTACTGTTGAGAAACGGTTCAACAAGGAAGCAGCCTTTGGTAGCTCTGCTTACTATCAACAGATTTAATTTGAGAAATTGGTCCTAGATAATGCTTGACAACGAAACTGATGCTCCAAGGAGTTAAACGGTCTCCTCCTGAGCGGTTGCCAATCCCGATGAATAGAGGACTGTCCTCTGTTAGACTCTCTCCTACGGCTTTACGTGCTTCCAAGTAACGCTGCACAATATGAGCGATCGCCGTCTTCAACAGCACAGTTCTGCTCCCCTTATTGCTAGCCACTTCCAACCAAAACTGACCATCCCGTTCAACTAAATCACCTACATTAAGTCGGTGCATTTCTGCCCCGGTCAGTTCCTGTAACGCCCAGATGACAAGCAACGCTTGGTCTCGCAGACACCTTAGATTGTCATTTGAGTAGGTTTTGGAGTGCAGGTGTTTCAGCTCAAGCTCATCTTCTTCAATCCAATCCTTGACGAGGGGCGGTGTAGAGTCACCTGTTTGGGGCGGCCTTGGCTGCGGCTCAAGTTTCCACCAATCTGATGCTTTGAGCGTTCTCTCCCGGCTCGTCTCTTCATTGTAAGTGCGATCGGCTTCAGCAACAGTGTGCCCCATCAACTCGGCGAGAGCCTCTTTTTGTTCCGGGCGACCATAGCGACGCTGATAAGTAATGGCAATCCGACGAAACATATGTGGCGATGTGCGGCGAGGAACCTCGAAGAGAATTGAAGTGGCTTTGTACACAGCAGCCGAAACTAAATCGCTCATATCACCAGCAGTTAAGGGGTTCCCACGACTAGAGGGACTGTGATTGGAACCCATGCAGATGAAGACTAAATTATGAGATGTTGGCACCAACGGTCGCCATTTTTGCAGCCATTCATCCAAATCGGCGGTCAAGTGAAGAGGTAACGGATATTCTCTTCCTTTACAAGTCTTACTGCCAGCTTTGTGCTGTTTTTGGGTCAACTTAACCCAATATCCATCCGCCTCCCGAAACAGTGTCTTATTTAATTCCAGTTCTCGAACTTCTCGCTGACGAACTGGACAGTAAGTAAAGATGGCTACGATCAAGTAACGCTGCCAAGACTTCATCACAGCTCTTTCGGAGCGCTCCTCACCGTACTTGTCTAAAGGACTGCAACACTGTTTGAGATATTCGACAACTTTTTGAGCCTCGTGAAAGGTCATCCGTTGTTCATCTAAATTACGGCGCGGCTCCTCATGTCGGTGTTGGTCTCTGAGATAGCGGACATACTCTCGGATGTCTTCAACTTGCTCAATATCACTAAAATTTCTGCGCTTTGATTGGGGATTGAGCCACTTAGCTACAACAAGAGCTGCGTAGGCGACCTGAGCAGCCCAGCCATAACCATTCCCTCTTTGATTGACTCCCCACTCGACAAACTGTTTGAGCAGCTCAAGGGAAGTTATCTGTTCTAGGCGAAGATCTTCTAGCGGTACTCCCTGAATATTGTGACACCAGCCAAGAAAGTAGGAGATGCCTTGTTGATAGGTTTGGAATGTTTGCTCACAGATTGGACGTGTCTTTCTAGCCGGAACTTCCTTGTCCGTGCAAAACTTGTGAAAATGCTGTAGTTGTGTTTTCAGTGGCTCAGTTATCTGGGCAAGTTTGAGAGCATAAGGCTTGAGGTCAACTCTTGCTTCGAGTTCTAGCTCACGAATGTACTTCCGTAGTTGTTTAACTTGAGGAATATCTCCAAAATCATGGCGCTTTGAGTGTTGATTAAGCCATTGAGTTACTAAAAGCGCGACCTTGGCTATGTCGGTAGCCCAGTTATAATCTTTCCCCTGCTCCAATATGCCCCAGCTAATGAAAGCTTGCAATTGTTCAAAGTCGGCGATCAGTTCTAGAGAGAAATTTTCTTGTAGCTCCAGTTTTTCAGTTTTAAGCCACCCGAAAAAGCAAAGGATACCATCTTTAAAAGCTTTGAACATCGCCGCTGAGATGGCAGGTCCTTTGCGTTCCTTGACTTCTGTATCCGTCCAAAACTTGTGAAGTGCTTTGAGTTGTGTAGCTCCTCGTCGGTTAAGTTCCTTTTCTGAAAGACCATACCGTTGGACATCCTCTGGGTTGAGATGCTCAAACTTGTCATTAAGTTGTTTTTTTGCCGCCAGGTCTTTAACAATAGTTCTGCCATTCCGTATTGGGGGTGCCAAATTACTCTTGTCAGCAGCTATAGCGATTGCAGTAAGTGAACCATACCAATCCTGTTGCTGCAACCACACTAAAAATCTTGTGAGCGCCGAACGGTAATTTCTTACAGAGCCGTAGGAGATTGATTTCTCTTGGTTGGGCTGAACCAGAAGGGCGTTGTTAAATATTGTCTCGGCATTTTGGAACTGCCGCAGCGAAACTTTTGCTAAACACCCCTCGAAATTTTTACGTAACTCGACCTCTGTAAAGCCATAACTGGGCAGCACTAATCGTCGCAGAGTTGTTCGCAGATTGTCTTTAAGCCTGGGATTGGACTGAGATTCTGGTAACTCAAAAAACAGTTGATAAGCTTCTAAAACTGTTTCGGGCTTCATGGTTTTTGTTTAGTATTTATGTACTATTTTACCCCAATAATTCGATTATATTATCCTAAATTATTTCTTGTAATTCGAGTAAAAAGCGAGAGGTGTTATTGATAGAAACCTTGTTTTTATGAGCTTAATTTGTAGGAATAGTTTTCCTACTGTAGGAAAACTATTCCTACTGTAGGAAAACCACAGAACTGTATCCAGTCAGGAAAAATCAAGCAGGCGGCGTATGCACAAAAATAACCCAACAACGTGATTTCCACGCTTCTACAAAAAACACCCCCCGTACAAGGTCGAGGGTGGGGGGAGAACTATTTCCGGAAATAGTTCTCCCCCATGAATTGATCGCACCATCACCCGACCCTGCCGGGACTTTTTCGTTACCCCCAAGATGAGAAAATTTGGTTCACGACCATCTCTGACCAGAAGTAGCTTTTATTACGCCGATGCTCGGTTTTTTCGCCAGCGAGAGGGCTTTCGCTGGTTACGACTGATACCCAGCACACGTAAGTTTATGTGGTACGCACCTCCCAAACCCAAGGCGAGCGCTTACCGCAGGCAAATCGGCAAAAGAGCATATCTTGTATTTGCTCCTCGACAACCCCTTCACCAAATTCGGGGTGAAATATTTTGTCGCCTGAAGCAAACACCTCGACAGCCTGTGCCAATTCTGCCCCCGATGTCGATTCCTCTACCTGAGCAGGACCTGGGGCTGAGCTGAGTAAATTAAGCTGCTCCGTTTGAGCGATCGCACTTACCTTTCCCCGCTCAGCATTGGTCAGGAGGCTGTGCCAGACCCAGTTGGTTTGGTTTTCACCGTGTTTTTGTTTGACAGCGGTTAGCTCCTCCTTACTGTGGGCTAACAGTAGCTGTTCTTTAATTTTGTTAGCCAGATTTCGCTTTGCCTGCACATTATCGCTGGCTCGGTGAGGGAAGGTGCTGTAG
Source organism: Allocoleopsis franciscana PCC 7113 (assembly GCF_000317515.1). Classification (GTDB taxonomy): domain Bacteria; phylum Cyanobacteriota; class Cyanobacteriia; order Cyanobacteriales; family Coleofasciculaceae; genus Allocoleopsis; species Allocoleopsis franciscana. The sequence goes on from NC_019762.1 coordinate 17,930, forward strand.
TCAGGTTCGTGTGATGGGTGTGATGGGTTGTGATGGGTTGTGATGGATGTGACGGGTGCGTGTGATGGATGTTCTTCAGTTGGAGTTGGCTCTAAATCTGCCCTCTGTGCGCTGAAATTTTCATTCTCTTCATTAACCTCCAGAAAAGCATCACATCCATCACATCCATCACTATCAAGGGTTTCAGCCGTCACAAATCCATCACAAACATCCTCGTTTTCCGTCACAGGAGTTGGATTAGGAGGTGGTGGAGTATCGGGTGGTTCTGGTGGTTCGTTTCCTGTGATGGGTCGGGGGGCTGTATCTTGGTCTGTGCGAATTTTCAACCCAGTAAAGTAGGAACCTCCGCGATCGCGTCCTCGCTTCACTCCAGAAAGTTTGAGCTGATTGCAGCACAAATCCTCTAGGAGTTTGGTGTAACGTCGCTGTCCGATCGGGCGACCGTTGGTTTGGCGAGTAAAGATTGTATAGTTGGCGTAGAGCCAGTCGGCTGTGCGCTCTGCGTTATCCAAGCCGACGTAGGTTTTGCTGTCTGGGTCTAACACGATACAGTTGTCCAACCAATCTGCCAGCGGGTTGGCATCACACAATGCTTCGCCTCTGACTTTGGCTAGCGTTGGCACAGACTTGTTGGTGTTGACGACTAGCGCTCGCACTTCGGCTTCTGGCATAGTCAGCACCCATTCCAGCAATCCTGCTAGGTAGGGCTGGAATTCCTCATTCAGGTCGCGGCGGAATTCCGGTGGCGTCTGCACAGTAAAAGGAACTGACAAACGCCGCCGTTCCAACCCACTGGTGTAGTCGGCATTCTGGCAGGGTTCGTTAGCTGATAGCATCACGAATCCTTTGAAGGTGAAACCATCACCGCACTTTTGCTGCCTGCCTTTAATCTCAATCCGGTTTTTGTCCTCACCCGTGATAGCTTTCAAGACATTTACTTCACCTCCATACTTCTCAGCCTCGGTGATAATAATCAGCTTGGCTTTAGCTGCTGCCGCCAGCTCAAAACGGTTTTCCTCCAAGTTCTTGAGAGTTGACGGAAACACATTTTTATCGCCGATCAAGGCAGTTGCCAACCGGAAAAACGTACCCTTTCCCGTTCCACCGGGACCAATTGCTTCCAGATACCGCTGGTAGTTGGCGCGACCGAAGATTACGCAGTTAAGCAGCGCTCGTAAAACTTCAACTAAAGCGCGATCGCCTTTCATGATTTCCAGCATCCAGGATTTGATGGGGTCGCAGCCGATTGAGCGGTCTGCCCAGCGAATCGGCAGGCTCCAGGTGAGGTTGTAGCTGGGAGAGTGCGGCAGTAGCTCCAACGTGTCTTTACGCAACACTCCATCAATCAGGGGAATCAATCCATTTCGCTCATTCCAGCGTTTTCTGAGCAGCTTATGCTTTAGTAGCTTGAGTACATCAGCAAGATAGGCAGACCCGAAGATTGGTCCCACTGTGGCTTCGAGTTGAGCTAAAATGACCGCTCCTACCGCAATATCGGACTCCTCTGACCAAATACCGGGTGCTTCTGCTTCATAGCAATACCAGCATTGCTCCTTATCGTGCCAAGCTAGCAACTGCTGATACTTCTCAGCAAGATGCGATGCCATTGCAGCCGCTTTTGGCGGTCGTTTGCAGGGTTTGTCTCCATCAGCTTCAGAATTGGCGAACTGCCGTTCCCATGCTTCAAGGTTGACAACTTTTCCGAGAATCTCGCGCTTAAATTTATCGGCTCCATGCGCCTGGAGGTAATCATCCATGCCCTTGCCCTGCTCCTCGCTCCACAGACCAGTCGCGGAGTATATCGGCACTTTAAATTTTAGAAGCTGTTTGCCGAGCTTTAATTGCGCCAAAATCACGCCTGGATTGCTGAGTGCATCAGCGTCGAACGCGATAATGAAGCCGAATCCAGCTTTAGCAAGGCGTTCCAGTGACGGGACTAGATAGCGTTTACCTTGAACATCAGCCTTGCTAGAAGTCATCCCCATTTCGACTCCCAGTAACGCGATCGTGGGAATGTCGTTTGAGCAACCGGCGATCGCCTTGAAGGGACCCTCCGTAATTAACAAACAGGGATGTCCTTCGATCTGGTAGCACTTTGCTTTAAGCGCTTCCAGGTCAGTCCAGTAGCGTGGGTCATTGGGGCAGACAGGCAGCATTGCGTCGTAGTCGCCCTGCGGCGAACGGTACTTCGCAGCTTTCTTCTCTCCCTCATTCCTCCAGGGCTTGTCGGGGCGGAACTGAACCTGGATGCCTTCACCTTCCAGCAAAATTCCTCCCGATTTGGCTGTATAGCCCAGGCGCTGGGTGGCTTCTTCTGCGGTAAGCGAGCGACAGTTTGCCTCAATCCAAGCGGGCTTTAATCCCCGCTTTTCAATACATTCCTGGTAGTGCTTCGGTCTAAGACTTGCTTGCGGTTCATCCTCTTCGTTAGAATGGGGTGACAAATTGTAGTTAAAATTCTTGCAATTTGTTGAATCTTCAGTGCTTTCACCAGCGCTGACGGCACTGGTGACGTTCTGTAATGACATAATTTATCCATTTCGCCCCTCTTGGGCGGATACCCTGGTCGCTTAAGCGTTATCCCTGGAAAAGATATTTGCGCTCAAGCGCCAGATTTGCATAAAGCCCTGGCAGTCTTAACTGTCGGGGTTTTTTGTTATTTGTTGGATGATCGCAGGGGGGAGAACTATTTCCGGAAATAGTTCTCCCTCGAAGAATGCTTGGTTGTGAAAATTTGTTTTCAGTCTTTTGTCATCCCTCACTGCCCTTCCTCGCGCTTGCCAGTTGACTTGTCATCGGAACCTGCTCTTTGTGCTAGCCAATCCTCCATCAGCTCCAGTAACACATCACTCATTTTACGCCCCTCTAACGCGCAGGCAGCTTGAAATTGCCGCTTAAAGTCTTCGCTAGGCAGATAGACGCGAACGGTGATGTGCTTTGGGTTCGACAAGTAGGATTATCTCCATAAGAGCATTTATGCATAATTATCCATCTTCTTACCTCCTTCAACAAATTTTAGGACTATAGGCTTATAAGCTCTTGTGCATTTAGGTTTATAGCGCTATCCTAACAAGTATCAACCCAAAAACGCCTGCCGCAGAGAAGCGTAGAGAAAACACAGCTTCTTTGGGCAAAAATTCTTGACCCTTCTATTCAGCTCAAGGCTTGCACTTGAGCTGAATAGAAGGCAATCCGACAACTTTGAGGTTAGCCATGACTAATCGACAGATTGTGCTGACACAAGAAGAAGGTAATCCACAGCATCTCCCCAAGTTTTCTCTTGGCTCCAACGTCGTTTGGGCTTATGTTGAAGATCACGACTACGGAGTTGTTGTTTCCCGCGTGTGGACAACTGAATCCGTCCACACAGTAACGGGCTGGCATTACCTTATACGCCTGCATCCCAATAGCTCTAGCTATCCCTTCTGTAAAGAAGATTGGGCTTTTGAGAAAGACCTCGAACTGTTGGATGAGTTCAACTCTTCAGGGGGTAAGTTCCTTGAGTAGAGAGGATGAAGAGACAGCAGCGTTCCAGAATTGGCTGTGGGGTCGCATGTCCCCCCAAGATTTTGCCATTATCTGGTCACCCGTGAGCTACAGCGAGATTGGGCTACTGTGTGGAGTGTCCACTTCGACAGTACAGCACTGGTTGTGTGCTCCCACCGCTAAAACCCATCGAATTCCAGGGGATAGACCTCAACGCCTTCTAGCACTCATAGACTGGTGGTTAAGAACATTTAATCTAACTCCCCAGCAACTACTAGCACAATTTGACCAATATTTGCGACAGCGCTCACTCGAATAAGCTGTCATGAGAGCGTTTGTTTCAAGAAGCCTCACGCTTTAAGGTAGCGGTTGGCTTGCTCTAATCTCCTAGCCAAAAGGAGCTGTCAACCTGTTTACAACAGAGAACTCGCCTTTCCTCAACACCAAGAGAGCTCATTCCGATTCATTATCTAATCTAACTCAAAATATCGATGAAGCATTGCGACTGGCTTCGCCTCAAGCGTGAAGGCGAAAATATTTGTGCGGCTCTCCGGCAGCAGGGTTATCAATGCCGCCAACACTCTCGACGCCTTTCCTGGAAGGTTCTCCAAGAAGGTCACACCTACGTCCTAACTTGGTTACCTGCACCCGTAGGCGATTGGAACCTACTACCCAACTATACTAGCCCAGTACGGCAACAAACTTCTGAAGAGCTAATCAGCTTTTTCGCGTCCTCAATAATGTCTGCTAGGTCAGGGAATTTAGACGCTAGCGCATTGAACTTCCAGTGAGCAATCGCACTCCATGACACAATAGCTTGCTAGATTCTCCTTCTGATGAGAGTATTCCCGCTAATCCTGCATTGCCGATAAGAGCTTGTAGCTAGAGGAGCGCTGGGTGATAAGTTATGGAAACAGGTCTTTACCCAATCAAGCAAGGCGCATCGACTTTCATGACGGAGATAGAGCAATCGACAGAGCAATCCGAGTTGGTGCTAACCACTCCTACCCCGCTCACAGCTCATCCCGCTGCCGTCTATCTCTCTAGCTTAACCAAAGGAAGTCGGCGCACGATGGGCAAAGCTCTAAATGTCATTGCTCGCCTACTAACAAACGGTCAATGTGATGCTTTGTCCCTAGATTGGTCAAAGTTAAGATACCAACATACAGCAGCCATCCGAGCGGTGCTGATGGAACAGTATGCACCTGCCACCGCTAACCGAATGCTCTGTGCCCTGCGGCGGACGCTTAAAGAAACTCGGCGGTTGAGATTGATGAGTGCCGATGATTATGATGCTGCCGTGGACCTCAAGAGCGTGCGGGGGGACTCGCCCTTAAGAGGAAGGCTCTTGAAGCAGAGCGAGATTGCTGCCCTCCTTAAAGTTTGCAAGAATGACCCTTCACTGATTGGCGCTCGTGATGCGGCGTTGATTGCGATTCTCAGTGGCTCTGGTATCCGTCGCTCTGAGGCAGTGGCTCTTGAAGTTGCCGATTTTGATAGAGAAACGGGCGCATTGCGAGTTCTCAAAGGGAAGGGGAGAAAGTTCCGTACAGTGTATTTGCCTCCGGGTGCGATCGCAGCCGTCAAGGCTTGGCTGGAGGTAAGAGGTGATGAACCAGGCGCTCTCCTGGGTGCCGTCAGGCGAGGTGGTCACGTTAAGTTTAAGGCAATGACAGACCAGGCGGTGATGGTGATTCTTCGCAAACGAGCGGAGCAAGCTGGGGTAGCTGCCTTTTCTCCTCACGACTTCCGTCGCACCTTTATCAGCAACCTCCTGGAAGCCGGTGCCGATGTCCTAACCGTGAGCCGTCTGGCTGGACACTCCAATCCTGCCACCAGCCTAAAATACGACTTGCGTGGGGAGAACGCCAAGCGCCGAGCCGTCCAACTGCTGCACGTTCCCTATGAGGATTGATTTTGGGAAGCGCACAGTACGGGGGCTTTACGCATCACGATTCGTAAGAACGATAATTATAAAGGTAGTTAACCGTAGGAGGTTAGCGCAATGGTAAGAGAAGCGATCGCGGGTTGGGAACCCCCCATGCCGCCCACTGATTTAATTTTCGATGACGGTGAACCCTTGGAAACGAATCGCCACCGCAATGCCATGAACGTCCTGATTAATTCCATCAATCAGGCGTACTCTGACCGCAATGATTTCTTTGCGGGGGGTAATATGTTCATCTACTACAGCAGTGCTCAAGCCAGGAATCGAGACTTTAGAGGGCCAGATTTTTTTGTTGTCCTCAATATTGATGGTTCCTACCCTCGTCAAGGTTGGGTGGTCTGGGAAGAAAATGGACGTTACCCCGATGTCATCGTCGAACTGATGTCGCCCTCGACGGCCCAGATAGATACAGGAGCGAAAAAAGATCTTTACGAGCAGGTGTTTAGAACGAGGGATTACTTTGTTTTTAACCCGTTTGACCCGGATTCGTTGCAGGGTTGGAGTTTGGATGCAGCTGACCGCTATCAGCCACTGACACCCAACGAGCAAGGCTGGCTTTGGAGTGAGACGTTAGGCTTGTGGTTGGGAACGTGGTCGGGAACGCTCTACCGAGAGACAGCGGTGTGGTTGCGCTTTTATAACGAGACGGGTAATCTTGTCCCCTTGCCAGAGGAAGCGGCAGGGCAGCAAGGACTCCAACAGGGTGCAATGAGGCAGTTGTTACGTTTGCTCACGACTCGCTTTGGGACGGTTACACCAGAAGTGGAGCTTCTCTTGCAAGCACTTGATGTCAATCAACTGGAAGATTTGGTGGAGGTAGCACTCTCTGTGGATTCCTTGGAGCAATTCGCCAGCCATTTGTCTTGAACGTGAATGCAGCTAATTAGCAGTCATCAGAGCTTTCTCAAGAGCCTATGGCTCTACACTTTCACGCATAGCGCTTCCAGTTGAGCCAAGAGTTTTTCCAGTTGCCGCTTTTTTTTGGGGTCATCCCAAATTTTGGACTTCTTGATTTTGGCGTAAGCTTTATCCACACGGCTTTTGAGGGAGGCAGGTTGTCCCTCATCGAGCGTTACATTGGTGGGCTGAAGGCTCTTGATGCGGTCTTTTATTTCATTGAGGGATAAATCTTCAGAGATAGCCGCGTCCAATAGCTCCTGGCGCTCAAGCTGACCTTTAACTCGTGCGATCGCTCTAGCTTTGGTATAGCTAAGGCGACCAGAGCGAAGCGCCTCTTTAATGTCGTCTGGAAGATTGAGTAAGGGGAGGCGATTGGTTCGGAAACTCTCTGGGGTAAACTTTCCGACTGAGGTGAAAACGTCAATCACCGTCTGCCATTCCGGACTGTGGATAACGTTATCCACAGAATTTCGTTCCGGGTGTGCAGCGGCATTGAGCAGGGCGATCGCCGACTCAGGGGTTTGGTTTAATTTCAACGCCAACAGTTGCAGGATGCCTTCGGTTTCCTCAAGCGGATTGAGGTCTTCACGCTGGAGGTTTTCTAAAAGAGCAAGTTGCAGGGCATCTTCATCTGTCAGTTCCCGGATGACGACGGAGACTTCATCGAGTCCGGCAGAAACAGCGGCTCGATAGCGCCGTTCCCCGGCAACCAGTTCGTACAAGTCTTGTCCTTTGGGGCGAACGAGCAGGGGTGAGAGAATCCCGTGTTGTTTGACGGACTCGACGAGAGACTGCATCGCCTGTGGCTCGAAGTAGCGGCGGGGCTGTGCTTGGGGTAAGCGAATTTGGGACAGAGGAATCCGTTGAGCCGCTTCCTCAGTGGAGGATTGTTCTCCAAATAGAGCATCGACTCCCTTGATTTGATAAGGCTGAGGAGATCGCTTTCTTCGACTCATCTACAGAACTGTTAGGCTTTGGGCAATTCGATCTAGGAGTGCCACCGCTGGGTGTGAGCGATTGTAAAGTGCCAAGGGGACGTGTTCTTGTGAGGCATCAACAAACGCCACCGAACGCGGGATAGTCGGGTAAATTGCTCCAATTTTAGATAATTGTTCTTGGATTGACTGCAAACTCATTTCACCTTGCACCGTCCTCGCGTCGTGCATCATGGGAATCACTCCCGCAATTTTTAGCTGACGATTGGCTCGACTTCGCACGCGGGCGATCGTATTGAGCAACAGTTCGGTTCCTTTGAGCGCTTTGTACTGAGTCTGAATTGGAATTAGCACATGGGTAGCAGCCACTAGGCTGATATAACTTAAGATGCCGAGGGAAGGAGGGCAGTCCACTAAGATGAAATCATAGTGCTTCCGAAGTGGTTTGAGAGCTTCTTTTAGTCGGACATCCCGCATATCTGCTACGACGAGTTCTAGTTCGGCTCCGCTCAAGTTGATGTTGGCTGCTGCCAAATCCATGTTGTGAATGCTTTGATGGATCGGCAGGGGTTCTCCAATCAGAATTGCTTCGTAAATTGTTTTATCTAGTTCTGATGGTTCCAATCCCATAAATACGGTGAGGGAAGCTTGGGGGTCCATGTCTACCAATAAGACTCTCTGCTTGAGAAGAGCCAAGTGGTAGCCCAAATTCATCGTCAGGGTTGACTTCCCAACTCCACCGGCTTGATTGAACAGTGCGATTACTCGGCTCATTGAGTTGGTG